>JBGARW010000014.1:0-33340 GCA_044230015.1 Gallionella sp.
GGGAGTGGGATGGGTTCGCTCTTGCGGCGGAATCTGACGCCAATGATTACCGGCAGGATCTGTATGCCAGCCAGACAGGGGTCGATCAGCACCGGAAAGGGGTAGGGCTGGCTCTGGAGTATCGCTGGGGCTGGCTCGGTTCACAACTGGCTTGGCGCGATGGCAAGCCGAGCATCAATGCCTATGCTTCGGTTCCATTCGAGGCGCGGGAATTCATCCCAAAACTGGATGAGCCGATGCCGGATATGGAGGTCGTGGAGCGCCCGTCCCTGCAACAGTGGGAGTCGGATCCGAGATTCCGGAGCGCTCTGGTCGAAAGGTTGCTGCAACAGGATTTCCGCAACATCCGTTTGCGCGCCGAGGCGGGTGTGGTGGATGCCACCCTGACGAACACACGCATCTCACTGCCCAGCAGGGCTGTCGGGCGGGCGGCCCGCAGCATCCTGTTGCGTGCTCCCATGGGAACACGGGAGATCACGATCCACTACACGATGAGCGATCTGCCTTTTGCCAGCTACCGGTTCACTGATGCGGGTCGTTTGCAGCAGTATTTCAACGGCTTGGCCAGTCGCAAGCAGCTTGCGGAAACCGTGGAGATAAACTACGCCGAGCCGCAGCCGTTAGACGACAAACAGGCCTTGCTGGATGGTGTGGAAGAAGCCTATTCGCAGAGCCAGCTGGACGGCGATGACGGCGATGTGGTGAGTTTCCGTCACCGCGGCTCGGGGCTGGACAAGTTGCGTGTCGCACCCGGCATGGGTGTCTTCTTCAATGACCCGAGCGGCGTGCTTCACTATGAAGTGTTCGCCAATGCCAGTTACGAAAAGCAAATGGGCGACAAGTTGTTCCTCAAGACGACCGCTCAATTGACGATCAGCCAGGACATCAGCCAGACGAGACCCCCCACAGCGGCGACCATCAGCCATTTGCCGCATGTGCGAACCGACATCCAGGATTACAAGAAGAACGGCAATATCAAGCTGACGCAGGCGCTGGTGAACAGGTTCTTTCATCCCGGACAGCGTGTCTATGCGCGTGCAACGGCGGGTTTGTATGAGGAGATGTTTGGCGGAGCGGGGGGGCAGGTACTGTATTTCCCGGAGCATTCGCCGTGGGCGGCGGACCTGACGGTCGATGCCTTGAGACAGCGTGACGTCGGTGGGGGCCTTGCCTTCCGCGATTACTCGACGGTAACCGCGCTGGCAGCGTTGCATTACCGTTTGCCCATCACCGGACTGACCGCAACGGTGCGCGGCGGCCGGTTCCTGGCCGGGGACACGGGAGGCAGGTTCGAGATAAAGCGCCGCTTCCGCTCCAGGTTCGAGGTCGGGGCGTGGTACACCCTGACCAACGGCAATGACATTACGGGGCCGGGCAAGCCGGGGAACCCTTATCACGACAAGGGGATATTCATGTCCATCCCGCTGGGGTCGATGCTGACCCGGGATACGCAGGCGAACAACAGGATGACGCTTGCGGTCTGGACGCGCGATGTCGGCCAGGCGGTGGTTTCACCCGGTGATTTGTACGACATCATGGAGCCGGCCAACAACAGTTTCCATGACCACGACGGCTTGCAGTATTTTGGCGATCTCGATGACAGCTATGACTTGCCGCCGCGCAACCCGACAGCGCTGGATCGTATCCGCTGGGCAAACTGGCAGGAAGATCGCGAGCATGCGCTGGACGGCCTGGCTTCTTCCGGCACCTGGCTGGAGGTGGGTCTGGGTCTGGGGATCAGCGCCCTGAGCAGCGTATTCGACCAACCTGCGGACCGCTGGGCGGTGCGTCACAAGAACGGCAAGTTCAGCAAGGCGGTGGCGAGTGTCGGCAATAATCTGCCGCTGGTGATGGGCGGGGTCGCCGGATTGCTGGCCCTGGACAGCAGCGACGAGCGCATGAGCGCGACCTCGTTTACCGCGCTGGAGGCCGGTGTGGCAGGGGTGTTGGCCGCAGAAGCGGGAAAATACGTGTTCGGTCGTTCGCGACCGCAGGCGGGCATGGGTAACCGCGATTTCCATCCGCTGCGTGCTTCGAATGGTGCCTCCGGTTTTCCTTCCGGCCACACTACCGCGATGTGGGCGATGGCCACGTCTTTTGCCAAGGAATACTACGCGCCATGGCTGTATGGCCTGGCTGCAGTGACCAATGTGGCGCGCGTGGCGGATCGCAAGCACTGGGCCTCCGATACGGTGGGCGGTGCGCTGCTGGGGTATGCGATCGGTGATGCCTTCTGGCGCTGGCACCATGAGGGGACACCTACCCTGGGCCTGGACGGGGAGGGAGTGACGCTGACCTGGCGCACCGACTAGCCGAGGAAGCTTGCATAAGATCGAAATTAATGGATAATGCTGCCTTTCCGAGGAAGCTATCATTTCATTGAAATCATAACCTTGCTGAAACCTTGCCGCTCTACTCCATAAAAAACGACATTTCGCTTTACGCTTCAAAAATAAGGAGATTCAACCATGAAAAAACTGTTTCTAGCCGCATCGCTGGTATTGGCATCAGCGGGCGCGATCGCCGTTGAACAGGGAGCTGCAGCAGCCGGCAGCGGGTCTACCGCAACGACGGGTGCTGCGGCAAGCGGTACTGCCACAGGTGCAACGACCGGCGCGGCCACAGGCACAGCAGCAGGTGGCGCGGCCACAGGTACGGCAGCAGCAGGTACGGCAGCAGCAGGTGGCGCAGCAGCAGCAGCGGGTACGGCGGCGACCGTCGGGGTTGTCTCGACAACAGCGATCGCGGCCGGAGTCGCAGTGGCAGCGGGGATCGCCGCAGTAGCATCAAACACTTCGACTACCGCACACCATTAAGAGTGTGTCGGGACTGTGACTCTTTAAAAACCGGGGAGGGTAAATGAATTCGATACGTGTCCTGTTTCTTGTGATAACCGGGGTCATCTGTTCATGGTCCGCCTGGGCTGGCGGTTATGTGCATGACATGGCCGGAAGCGTGAGCGTCAGCGTCGGGGGTGGCGCGGCAAAAGCAGCCGGCAAGAACGAGGCGATCGCTTCCGGAGCACTGATCACGACCGGCGACAAGAGTCATGCCGTGCTGAAGTTCGAGGACGGCCAGGTGGTGGTCATGCAGCCCAACTCCACCTTCCAGATACGCGAATATCGCTTTGAACCCAAGCAGATCGAAAAGAGCAATATCGCCTTTGACATGCTGAAGGGCGGTATGCGTTTCATCACCGGACTGATCGGCCAGCGCAACCGGGATGCCTTCAGATTGGCAACGCCGAACGCGACCATCGGGATCCGCGGCACGGAGTTCATGGTGGCCATGGCCAATAATTCGATGTATAGCCAGGTGGTCACGGGCAGCATCGGTGTGACCAATGCCGCCGGCACCGCAGTGCTGGCAGCGGGGCAGACCGCCCTGACCGTTTCCGCAACGGCATTGACCACGGCGGTTCCCGCCGCAGCCGTGCCAGCGGGCACGTTCACCCAGCTCGGCGTGATCCCGGTTCCACCCGCCGCCCCGGCTCCCGCGCCGGCACCGGCAGGCGGGGCGACCACGGGCAGCGCGACCGGATCCACCGCAGGCAGCACGACGGCAACAGCCGGTTCCACCACTGCCACGACAACTGCGACAACTGCAACGACGACGGCAGGCGGAGCGGCGGCAGGCGGAGCGACAGCCGCAAGCACGGCAGCCGCAACGGCTGGTGTGGCCGGTATTTCGACGACAACGATCGCCATCGGTGCCGGCGTGGCAGCGGGTGTGGCAGCCGTCGGGAGCAACACGTCAACGACCGCCCACCATTAAGATCATGTTCTGAATTGAAAGCCAGCCACTTGTGGCTGGCTTTTTTGTTGCCGCAAACCGTAACAGGTGCAGGCGGATCGAGCTTTGCTCCTGCCGGCCAGTGGTGTGGCTCACTTGCGTATGGGTGCGATACAACGGGCATGCTGCTTGCCCTGCCGGGTGATCTCCTCGGCCATGCTCGCACAGGTATGCCGCGCGATTTCCGGGGCTGTCCCGATCAGGATGCGTTGTGTTTCGGTGTGCACCGCGAACACTTCCGTTGGCTCGCCTTGCATCGCGGCATCCCATGCCGGCTCAAGCTGCCTGGGGCAGGCTGCCAGGTCGATGGCGCACTGCGCACAGGCCTTTCTGATACCCGCCGCGACCTTGTCGTTTTCCTCGCTGCAGCCCTTTTCAAAGTTCAGCGGACGCCCGAGAAAGGTCATGACGGTACCGTCCGGGACCGTCGTCCGCACGACGGGATAATAGCTCTGGCGGCTTAGCGGAAGCGCGATCCCGGTGACCAGGAGGATCAGGATCAATGCTGTCCAGGCGGCGGGGTGGCGCATGTTCGTCATCTACCAGACGCCGGGAAGCAGGCGGCTGGTCCTTTCCATGTAGGGCCGGTATTCGGGAAAAGTGTCCAGCAACACCCGCTCTTCGTTGCGCATGCGCTGTATCTGGAATACGAGATGCAGACAAAGGATGCCGGCGGCCTCCCATGACCTGAACTGCAGGAAGATGCCCAGGGTGGCGATCTCCTCGGCCAGATATAGCGGGTGGCGGATCCGGGAATAGGGGCCGCTGGTGACCAGCCGCCGCGCTTCGGCCATGATGCTGATGGAGCGCCCCAGGTGCATCAGGGTGACGATGCAGAAATAATTCCCCGCAAGCAGTAGCGAGGCAGAAGCCAGGTCCACCCATACTGCCGGCTCGGGCCGGTCGATGAGCAGCAGCAGGTTGCCGAGCGTGAGTCCCAGCAGTGCCGAAATCTTCGGTTGCAGGCCGCGGGCCTTGTTGATCGGTCGCGCCCGGGTCGCATGCAGGACCACCAGCAGCAGCAGGAACAGGATCAGCGAAATGCGTGCGCCCAGCCCGGTGAGATAGTGCAAAGCCAATTGTGCCGGATGATGGAGAAGGAACTCTCCCAGCAGGCCGATTTCGCGTATCAGGAAGAAACCGGTGAATAGGATGATTGGAATGCGCATCATCCTGTCGTGATCAAACGGGGCCATGGTTTATAATAGTGCGGACTGCATGAACGAAAGGGATTTTATCCTGTATCACGCGCATTCGTTCGACAGTTCGTCGATCTGGTTGCCGTAACGCTGATACCGGTCCGATCCGGCTCATTCTTTCCAGTGCTTGCCCGGATGGTGGAATTGGTAGACACAACGGACTTAAAATCCGTCGCTACCCTAAAAAGTGCGTGCCGGTTCGACCCCGGCTCCGGGCACCAAATGTCTAAAACACTTGGTTTGGCTAACATTCTGTAAGTATGTCTTACACATACAAACTCCAATCCGGCTGCATTTTGGGGTAGGATTTGTCCCCAGATTGTCCCTGGTTTCGATTATTTTTTGCGATAAGATAAACGCATAGTGTATTTATAAGGTTGCGTTGTGGTTAGGGGTTGCCTGGCGGTGACACACCGGGCAACCCCGCTTCCCCCACGATCCGCATGGGGGCGGTGATATTCGTTCAGGCTGCGATTAACTCCGCGCGCCGCACCTTCGGCTTGAAGCTCTTGCGGGCTTGCCAGAGGTCATAAGATGCCTGCTCCGCCAGCCATACATCCGCCCGCCCGCCATTTTCTACGCCCAGCCATTGCTCGATGCGCAAGGCCATTTCCGGCGATATTGCGGCACGGCCATTTAGCACGCGCGACAGTGCGGCGCGCGTTACACCAAGCTGCGCGGCGGCATCGGTGACGGATAATCCCAAGGCGGGCAATACATCTTCCCGCAGGGTTTCGCCGGGGTACGGCGGGTTGTGCATTCGGCTCATGTTCATGCTCCTTTCAGTGATAATCCTGGTAGTCCACCAGGACGGCATTCTTACCTTCAAAGGTGAAGGTCATCCGCCAGTTTGCGTTGACCCATACCGCGTAATGCCCGGTCAGATCGCCGCCCAAGGGGTGTAGATTCCAGCCGGGGAGGTTCATGTCCGCCGCGCTATTGGCCTCATCCAGCCGCCGCAGTTGACGCTTGAGCCTTGGAGCATGGCTGGGTTGTATGCCAGCCTTGCTTCCTGTCTCAAAGAACATTTGCAGCCCCTTGTGCCGGAATGTTTTAATCATGGCTTACTGTATAGCGTAGCGTTTCGCACGTCAAGCAGTTTTTACCCGCATTGGCAGGATATTGCCCGCCGCAGATATGCCGAATAGATAGCGCAGGTCGCTTGTTTTCGTGTAGTGATCGATAGTCACATCACCCTTGCTGATATGGTTAGTCAGCAGCTTGAGTTTCCACATTTCGATTTTGAGCTTCACGCCGATGGCGATAAACGTCCTGCGCAGATCGTGGTACGCCAGGTGAAGCCCGGCCAGCTCTGACACTTCCATCATGGCATTGCGCGCATCCTTGATGAATTCCGCCGAAGAACGACTACAACGAAGAGTTACCGCATGATGCACTCGGCGATCTGACACCCGTCGAGTACAGAGAGCTACACCACCCCGAACCTCTAGTTATGGCTGGCACTGATTCGGGGAGGTTTACAAGGGTTTTGAGGGCCATCGAGTCGATCACGCACGTATCGGTGTGGAGCGCCCGACGAAGATCAGCCTCAAGAGCTTTAACCCAGTCTTGTGCCGCGGTCTTCGTCTCGAACGTCTTCACTTCTCGGTGGACGAGGTCGGTCGCCCGGTTTTTGGTCTTGACGATAGCCTGCCACTGAGCCGGTCCGACCCAAGCTCCGGGTACCATTACAAGATCACCCTTCTGGTTTGGCCGGTTGCGGGATCACGCTATCAGAGCACCGGTTTGGCGCCCCATATCTTCTGCGCATATTCGCTTATGGTGCGGTCGCTGGAGAATTTTCCCATGCCGGCCACGTTGAGGATGGCGTGGCGCGTCCATTGCTGCTGGTCGCGGTACAGCGATCCAACCCGCTCCTGCGCGGCAATGTAGGCTTCATAATCGGCCAGCAGCAGATAATTGTCTCCGCCATGGGTCAAGCTGTCGACGATGGGCCGGAAGCGGTCGATCTGTTCCGGCGAGAAATAGCCGGAAGCGATCATGTCCAGCGCCCATCTCAGCTCGGTGTTCGCATGGTAGTAATTCCATGGGTTGTAACCGGAGTTCTTCAATGTGCCCACTTCCTGCGCGTCAAGCCCGAAGATGAAGAAGTTTTCTTCACCCACTTCCTCCATGATCTCGATATTGGCGCCATCGAGCGTTCCGATGGTCAGTGCGCCGTTGAGGGCGAGTTTCATGTTGCCGGTGCCGGAGGCTTCGGTGCCCGCCATGGAGATCTGCTGCGACAGGTCCGCCGCAGGGATGATGATGCTCGCGGTGGACACATCGTAATTCGGGATGAAGGCCAGCTTCAGCAGGCCGCGTACGGCGGGATCGTTGTTGACGATGTCGGCGATGCTGTTGGCGAGCTTGATGATGAGCTTGGCGGTGGCATAGCCGGGAGCCGCCTTGCCGGCAATGATCACGGTGCGCGGCACGACATCCAGCGACGGGTTTGAGCGGATGCGGTTATACAGGGTGACCACATGGAGCAGGTTGAGAAGCTGCCGCTTGTATTCGTGGATACGCTTGACCTGCACATCGAACAGGGTGTCGGGGTCGACTTGAAGGGCAAGCCTGTCCATCACCAGTTCCGCCAGCCGTTTCTTGTTGGCGTGTTTTATGGCGCGGAATTCAGCCTGGAAGGCATGGTCGTCGGCCAGTTTGGATAACTGCCGCAATTGCGACAGATCGGTGACCCATTCCCTTCCGATACGGCCGGTGATCAGGCCGGCCAGCCCCGGATTGGCCTGGTTAAGCCACAGGCGCGGGGTGATGCCGTTGGTGATGTTGGTGAGTTTCCCCGGGTAGTAGCGGTGAAAATCGGCAAAGATGGTGGTCTTCATCAATTCCGAATGGAGCTGCGCCACACCGTTGACATGATGGCTGCCCACGATCGCCAGATGCGCCATGCGCACGCGGCGTCCGCGCGTTTCGTCGATGATCGACATGCGCCTGAGCAGTTCGTTGTCGCCGGGAAAACAGTGCATGACCCCCTTCAGGAAACGCTGGTTGATCTCGTAAATGATCTGCAAATGGCGCGGCAGCACGGATTCGAACAAGGCTACCGGCCAGGTTTCCAGCGCTTCAGGCATGAGCGTGTGATTGGTATAGGCAAAGGTGCTTGTGGTGATACGCCAGGCGTGTTCCCATTCCAGGTGATGGATATCCACCAGCAGGCGCACCAATTCCGGAATGGCGATGGAAGGGTGGGTGTCGTTGAGCTGGATCGCCACCTTGTCCGGCAGTTCGTCGAAATTCTCATGGTGCTTGCAGAAGCGATAGAGAATATCCTGCAGCGATGCACTGACGAAGAAATATTGCTGCTTGAGGCGCAGCTCCTTGCCCATGTCGGTGGTATCGTCCGGATAAAGCACCTTGGACAGGTTCTCCGATTCGTTCTTGTCTTCTACCGCCTTGATGTAGTTGCCCTCGTTGAAATACTTGAGGTCGAAATCGCGCGAGGCCTTGGCCGACCACAGGCGCATGTTGTTGACGGTATGGAGCCCGCAACCCGGAACCGGTGTGTCATAGGCCATGGCCATGACATCGTCGGTATCTATCCAGTGATGGTGCAGATTGCCGTGCTCGTCGCCGTACTGGACCACGCGGCCGTGGAACTTCACCGGGTAAAGCACTTCGGGGCGGGGGAATTCCCATGGATTGCCATAACGCATCCAGTTGTCCGGATGCTCGACCTGCCAGCCATCTTCGATCCTCTGGTTGAACATGCCATATTCATAGCGGATGCCCATGCCGTAGCCGGGCAACCCGGTGGTCGCCATGGAATCGAGAAAACAGGCAGCCAGTCTTCCCAGGCCGCCATTGCCAAGTGCAGCGTCGAATTCCAGTTCAGTCACCTTGTCCAGATTGACGCCGGCTTCGATACAGGCCTGGCGGACTTCCTCGAGGAACCCCACATTGAGCACGCTGTTCATCAGGCTGCGCCCGATGAGGAATTCCATGGAAAGGTAGTACACCCGCTTGGCATCGTTGCCATAGTAGCGGCGCATGGTTTCCATCCAGCGCTCGATCAGGCGGTCGCGAACCACCCCCGCGAGGGTGAAGAACCAGTCGCGGTCGGTGGCGGTAATGGGATCCTTGCCGATGGAGAAGATGAGATGGTTGGTCAGGGATTGCCTGACCGAGTCCAGATTCGGATTGAGCGGTTCATGCTGGGAGATTTTCGGTGCTTTCGGCATATCACTTCCTCCTCTGTGAACGAGCGGTGCAGGCAAGGTTCCTGCGGATGCCCGACCTATTCTGTATTCACGAATTAAGGCGCATAATCCGCACGGCTACCATGATAACCAATGATGCGGTTCCGCGGATGGCGTGAAACGGTCATGCAGTTTACCTTATTTCTTCGGGAGGATTTATGCGACTGGCGATGATCGGATTGGGCAAGATGGGCGGCAACATGGCACGCAGGCTGTGCCGCGGCGGGATCGGTGTGGTTGGCTATGACCGCACGCCGGAAGTGGTCGCGCAGCTTGCCGCAGAGGAAGGCATGTCCAGCGCAACCTCGGTGGCGGATGCGGTGGCGAAATTACCCGCGCCGCGCGTGGTCTGGCTGATGCTGCCGAGCGGCGAGCCGACCGAGCAGCAGATCCGCGCGCTCGTGCCGCTGCTGTCCAGGGGGGACATCATCGTGGACGGCGGCAATTCCAATTACCACGACAGCCAGCGGCGCGGTGCATGGCTCGCGGAACAGGGCATCGGCTTCATGGATTCCGGCACCTCCGGCGGTATCTGGGGGCTGGAGAACGGTTATTGCCTGATGGTCGGTGCAACGCCGGAGGTGGCAAGAACCATGACACCCATCCTGCAGGTCCTGGCTCCCGCCGCAGAATACGGCTGGGCACATGTGGGTCCGGTCGGCGCGGGGCATTTCACCAAGATGATCCACAACGGCATCGAGTACGGCATGATGCAATCCTTTGCCGAAGGGCTGGAGTTGCTGCGCGGCAAGCAGGAGTTCGCACTGGACCTGGCGCAGATCACCGAGCTGTGGCGGCACGGTTCAGTGGTGCGCAGCTGGCTGCTCGATCTTACCGCGGAAGCGCTGAAACACGACCAGGAGTTGACGGCTATTGCGCCTTACGTGCCGGATTCCGGCGAAGGCCGCTGGACGGTGGTGGAGGCGATCGACCAGGGCGTCGCTGCACCAGTGCTGACCCTGGCGTTGCAGATGCGCTTCAACAGCCAGGATGACGCCGGTTACGGCTACCGCCTGTTGTCCACCATGCGCAATGCATTCGGCGGTCACGCGGTCAAACACACGGGCGGTAAAAAATGAGAACCTCGGAGCCTTGCACGCTGGTGATATTCGGCGCGGGCGGCAACCTGAGCCGCCGCAAGCTGATCCCCGCACTGTTTCGCCTGGAGATCGCAAAACGTCTGCCGGAGCAGCTGGTGATACTGGGTTGCGACATCGCGCAACAGCAGCGCGACAAATGGCTGGGCATCGTTGCGGACATCCTGCGGCCGATCTATCCGCAGGGGATGGATGAGACCGCACTGCAGCGCTTTTGTGCACGGCTGCATTATTTCGCCATCCCGCCCGGCGACGAGGCGGCCTACTCGCGCTTGCAGCAGACGCTGGAAGGGACGGCGGATTTCCCCCCGAACATGGTCTATTACATGGCGGTGCGCCCGGCGGATTATCCCGCCATCGTCGAAAGACTCGGCAGCGTGGGCCTGCTCAAGCAGAAGAACGGCTGGCGGCGCGTGGTGATCGAAAAACCCTTCGGCTACGACCTGCTCAGTGCGCAGACACTGCAGGCGAGTCTCTACCGGCACCTGAACGAGCCGCAGATCTACCGCATCGACCATTACCTCGGCAAGGGCACGGTGCAGAACGTGATGGTGTTCCGCTTCGCCAACCTGCTGCTGGAGCCCCTGTGGAACCACCACTACATCGACCACGTGCAGATCACACATTCGGAGACCCTCGGCGTCGAGGGCCGCGCCGATTACTACGAAGGCGCCGGTGCGCTGCGCGACATGATCCAGAGCCATCTGCTGCAATTGCTGGCTTTGGTGGCGATGGAGCCCCCGGTGACGATGTCCGCCGAACACCTGCGCGACGAAAAAGTGAAAGTGCTGAAGGCGATCCGCCCGATCACGCAGAACTCGGTGCATGCCCACGCCTTCCGCGGCCAGTACACCAGCGGCAGCATCGACGGCAAGACGGTTCCCGGCTATCTCGAAGAACCCGGTGTAGCCGCGGACAGCACCACGGAGACTTACGCGGCGCTGAAGCTGTTCATCGACAACTGGCGCTGGGCGGGGGTGCCGTTCTATCTGCGCACCGGCAAGCGCATAGCGGAGGGCAGCTCGGCGATCTGCGTGCGATTCAAGAGCCCGCCGCAGGACTTGCTGCGCCACACACGCAACGGCCCGCCGCAGCCGAACTGGATCATGCTCGGCATCCAGCCCAACGATTGTCTGAAAATGGAAATGCAGGTCAAGGTGCCGGGGCTGGACCTGCATACCCGCGCCCTCAGCCTGGATGCCACTTACCGCAAGGGCGGCGACGAGGATTACGACGCCTACGAAGGCCTGCTGCTGGATGTGATTCAGGGCGACCATTCGCTGTTCCTGCGCATCGACGAGGTAGAGGCGGCATGGCGCGTGGTGGATCCGATCCTCAAGGTGTGGGCGATGGAGCGCGATTTCATCAACGGCTATCCGGCGGGCAGCTGGGGGCCGCGCGGCACCTACCGGCTGTTCGACCGCGACGACCAGTTCTGGCGCCACTCGCTGAACCTGGACGGCGCCAACCTCCAGGCCTATTGAGATCGTGAGCCATTTCCTTGCGGGCGACATCGGCGGCACGAAGACGCGCCTCGCGATCATCGAAGTCGATGGCGCACAAGCGCGTATCGAGCGCGAAGCCGAATATCCGAGCCGCGATTACGCCGTATTCGCAGACTTGCTGGCTCATTTTCTGGCTGATGCCGGGCCCTCGCGCCATGCGGCTTTCGGCGTCGCCGGCCCGGTGCGGGGCAGGGTGGTGCAAGCCACCAATCTGCCCTGGCGTATCGATGCCGACGCATTGCAACGGCAATTCGGCTTTGCGCATTGCACCCTGCTCAACGATCTGGAGGCGACCGCCTATGGCTTGCCGGCATTGGGCGCGGATGACCTGCTGACCTTGCAGGCCGGCGCGCCCGATGCCAGCGGCAATGCCGCCGTGATCGCCGCGGGTACCGGCCTGGGCGAAGCAGGCTTGTTTTGGGACGGGTACCGCCATCACCCGTTTGCCACGGAAGGCGGGCATGCCAGTTTCAGCCCGGCGGACGAGTTGGAGATGGCATTGCTGCGCCACCTCCAGCAACGGTATCAGCACGTCAGTTGGGAACGCATCGTTTCTGGCATGGGTCTGCTCAACCTGCACGAATTCCTGTGCCTTCATCGCCATGTTGCCGCACCGCAATGGCTGGTCGATGAGATGCGCGGCGGTGATGCAGCCGCGGCCATCGCCGCCGCATCGTCCGGCCGCGATGAGATCTGTGCCGAGACGCTGCACCGGTTCGCGCGCCTGTATGGCGCCGAAGCGGGCAACCTCGCGCTCAAGACGATGAGTCGCGGCGGACTGTATCTGGGCGGTGGCATCGCGCCAAAGATCCTGCCGCTGTTGCAGGGTGGCACGTTCATGGAGGCGTTCCTGGACAAAGGGCGCATGCGGCCTTTGCTGGAAGCCATGCCGGTCAGGGTGATCCTGAACGATCGTACCGCGCTGCTCGGTTCAGCCTTGCGTGCCGCACGACTGGCCGATGACACATGATGGGCATCACCGGCTTGCCCGATGCCCAGGCCGTTTTCGTGCATGATGGCATGGAAGGACTGAACACCGCGGTCGCACAACGCATCGCAGAATTGGCGGCGCAGGCGATCGCGGCGCGCGGCGTGTTCCATGTCGCGTTGGCCGGCGGCGAAACGCCGCGCCGTTGTTATGAAAAGCTGCGCAGTCTGCCTGTCGACTGGGCGCGTGTACAGGTCTATTTCGGCGATGAGCGTTGCCTGCCCGCCGCTGATGCCGGGCGCAATGACCGCATGGCCAGCCGGGCCTTGCTGGAACATGTCGCCATACCGCCGGGAAACATCCACGGCATTCCGGCCGAACTGGGCGCCCGCGAAGCGGCAGCCAGGTATGCTGCGGTACTGGAGAATGTTTTGCCGCTCGACCTGGTGCTGCTGGGTATGGGTGAGGATGGGCATGTCGCCAGCCTGTTTCCGGGCAACCCGGCAACGGATGTCGAAGCGGTGGCCGTGCCGGTGTTCAACGCTCCCAAGCCGCCCGCCGACAGGGTTTCGCTGGGTATGGGCACGCTGAACACGGCACGGCAGCGAATCTTCCTGGTGGCCGGGGCGGGAAAACGTGATGCGCTGCAGCAGGTGTTGCTCGGGAAGTCATTGCCTGCTGCACGCATTGCGACCGCCGAGTGGCATCTCGATCGTGCGGCGTTGCCGGGTTGACCGGAAACGATCCGCGCACGATGCGGGCTACTGCAAAGTTCCGGGAAGCGCCCCAGTTGCGCTATAATCCGCACCTCCGCACAAATACAATTCAGCCTTCCGGTCCGGCATAAAACCATGGATAAAAGCACCTCATATACTTTGCAAGTCTGCCCGAAGATCCCCGCGCGTCTTGCGCGCCTCGAGGAGCTGGCGAACAACCTCTGGTACAGCTGGGATCGCCCCACCCGCGCGCTGTTCGCGCGCCTGCATCCCGGTTTGTGGAAGGCCACCGGACAAAGCCCGAAAGCATTCCTGAAGCGCATCGACGAACAACGCCTGCTGGATGCGGCCGAAGACCAGGTGTTCATCGGCAACCTCAACCGCGTATTGGCGGCCTACGACACCTATCATAATTATCGCCTGTCGCCACCCGGTTCCGATCTGCTGGGTAAGGACGATCTGGTCGCCTATTTCTGCGCCGAATTCGGTTTCCACGAAAGCCTGCCAATCTATTCGGGTGGCCTCGGTATCCTGGCGGGCGACCACTGCAAAGCCGCGAGCGATCTGCGCCTGCCGTTCGTCGGCGTCGGCCTGTTATACCGCCAGGGCTATTTTCACCAGACCATAGATGGCGACGGCAACCAGATCGCCACCAACCATGACTCGCATTTCGAAGATCTGCCCATCGTCCCGGCACGGCGCGCCGATGGCTCCGAAGCCCATACCTCGGTGAACCTGCCCGATCGAAAGCTCGACATCAAGATCTGGCAGGCCAGGATCGGGCACATCACGCTGTACCTGCTGGACACCGATCTGGAAAGCAACAATGTGCGTGACCGCGACATCACGCACCGCCTGTATGGCGGCGACAAGGTAACGCGTATCGAGCAGGAGATCGTGCTTGGCATCGGCGGTGTGCTTGCCCTGCAGGAACTGGGGATCAGGCCGACGGTATGGCATATCAATGAGGGGCATGCGGCATTTCTGGCGCTGGAAAGGATTCGCCAGAAGATTGCCGACGAAGGCCTGGATTTCGCGTCTGCGCTCGAATGTGTGGCGGTCAACACCATCTTTACCACGCATACCCCGGTGCCGGCCGGGCATGACCATTTCAACGAAGGCATGGTGCAGGCGTACTTCGAATACTATTACCCGAAACTCAAACTGAGCCGCGAGGAGTTCCTGGCGCTTGGCCGCACCAAGGACAGCTCCGATTTCAACATGACGGCGCTGGCCATCCGCTGCACGCGTTTCAACAACGGCGTGTCACGCATCCACGGTGACGTATCGTCGGCCATCTGCGGGGACATGTGGCCGGAGATCGAGCATCAGGAAAACCCGATGACTTACGTCACCAACGGCGTCCATGCGCCGACCTTTCTGGCGACCGAGTGGATCGAGGTGCTGGAACGCCGGCTTGGGCTGGAATGGAGCGCGCGCATGAACGACGTGGAATTCTGGGAAGGCGTCAAGCTTATTCCGGATCATCTGTTCTGGAGCGCGCGCCAATTACTGAAGGCGAAAATGCTGAACATGGTGCGCGAGCGCATCAGCGCGCAACATTTCCGCAACCACGGTTCCGAGGCGCACCTGGACCGCCTGCTCAAATACGTCAACCCGGAGAACCCCAATATCCTCACCATCGGCTTTGCACGCCGTTTCGCGACCTACAAGCGGGCGGCCATGCTGTTCGGCGACCTGAATTTGCTGCGCGCGATACTGAACGATCCGGAGCGACCCGTCGTGTTCATCTTTGCCGGCAAGGCGCATCCGGCAGACATTCCCGGCCAGGACCTGATCCGCCACATCACCCAGGTTTCCAAGATGCCGGAATTCGTCGGCAAGATACTGATGGTCGAGGGCTACGATCTGGCGCTGGCGCGCAAACTGGTTTCCGGCGTGGATGTCTGGCTGAACAACCCGCTCTATCCGCTGGAGGCCAGCGGCACATCCGGCATGAAGGCAGGCATCAACGGGGCCATCAACCTGTCCGTGCTGGACGGCTGGTGGGGCGAGAGCTATGACGGCAAGAACGGCTGGGCGATCAAACCGGTATCGGAATCGTTAAGCGAAGAAACCCGCACACACGAAGAAACCCATACTCTTTACGAACTGCTGCAAGACCATGTTGTGCCGTTGTACTACGAGCATGGCAAGATGGGGTTCTCGCCAAACTGGGTGGCGATGTCCAAACACTCGATGTCCACCATCATGCCGCGCTTCAACTCCGTACGCATGGTGGGCGAGTATCTTGCCAAATGCTATCTGCCGGCCAGCAGGCAACATCGCCTGTACAGGGAAGACCAGTGCAGGAATTCATACGTTGTCGCAGGATGGAAATCGCGCATCCGCGAGGCATGGCACCATGTCGCGCTGCGCCGTCTGGATACCGGGCGGATGGAAATCAATTATGGCGAGAGCCTGCATTTCGAGGTGGCGGTCAAGCTGGACGGCCTCCAGCCCGGCGACGTGGTCGTGGAATTGCTGTTGGGCCTGTTCACCAAACGCGAAAAACTTCGGCATACGCAACGCTACCGCTTTGAAGCCACCGGCAGGATGACCGAAACGGGCGAGACCGTGTTTGCCCTGGAGATACAGCCGGAAAAATGCGGCAAGCTCGAATACCGCATCCGCGCCTACCCATACCACGAGATGCTGACCCATCCGTTCGAGATGGGCATGATGCGCTGGCTTTAACGGATGGCCGAGTTGAAAGTCCTGTTTGCGACTTCCGAGGTCGCCCCGCTGATCAAGACGGGCGGTCTGGCCGATGTCAGCGGCGCGCTACCGCCCGCCTTGCACGCCATCGGCGTGGATGTGCGCATATTGGTGCCGGGATACCGGCAAGTCATCGCGCAACTGGGGCGGCACGAAACCATCGCAGCGTTCAAGGCCTTGCCGGGCTTCCCGCCGGCAAGGCTGTTGTCCGGCGCGATGGTGCACGGCGTGCCGCTGTTGGTGCTCGACTGCCCGGCCTTGTACCAGCGCGATGGTGGACCCTACCAGGATGCCAGCGGTCATGACTGGGCGGACAATGCACTGCGCTTCGGCCTGCTCTCCAGGGTTGCCGCGATGCTGGCCTGCGACGAGTCGCCGCTCGACTGGCGCCCCGACCTGGTGCATTGCAACGACTGGCAAACCGGTCTGACACCCGCCTACCTGCATTTTGCGCACGGTTCCGCACCAAGCATGCTCGCCATCCACAACCTGCTCTTCCAGGGGGTTTTCCCGCCTGAGACGGCGGACATGCTGCACTTGCCATCGTCCTGTTTCAACATCAACGGGGTGGAGTATTACGGCAACCTGTCGTTCCTCAAGGCCGGGCTGTTCTACGCCGACCACATCACCACCGTCAGCCCGAACTATGCCAGGGAGATCCAGAAGAAGCCGCTCGGTTTCGGCATGCAAGGCCTGCTGGCCACGCGTCGCGGCGATCTCACCGGCATCCTCAACGGCATCGACACCGACGAGTGGAACCCGGCAACAGACCCGCACCTCGCCAGCAAATACAGCAGTGCGCACATGGCCGGCAAGGCCGCCAACAAGGAAGCGTTGCAAAGCAGGATGGGGTTGTACCTCGAGCCGGACGTACCACTGCTTGGCGTGGTCAGCCGTTTCACCCACCAGAAGGGGCTGGACTTGCTGCTGGAAATCGCACCGCGTCTGGCCGCATTGCCGGCGCAGCTGGTCATGCTCGGTACCGGCGAGGCACAAATGGAACAAGCCGCACGCGACCTGTCGCTCCGCTATCCCGGCCGGATCGCCGTGCATGTCGGTTTCAGTGAAGACCTCTCGCACCAGATCGAAGCCGGTGCGGACCTGTTCGTCATGCCGTCGCGCTTCGAACCGTGCGGCCTGAACCAGTTATACAGCCAATGCTACGGCACCCCGCCCATCGTCCATGCCACCGGCGGGCTGGCGGATTCGGTGGCGGACTGCACACCCGAAACCCTCGGGGACGGCACCGCCAGCGGCTTCGCGTTCCTCGGCATGACCGCCGAGAACCTGTACGCCGCAATACGGCGCGCGATCGCCCTTTACCACGACCAGGCCGGGTGGGATACGCTGCGCAAGAACTGCATGACCAAGGACTTCAGCTGGAAACGCAGCGCCCAGGCCTACCGCGCGGTGTACTTGAAGGTATTGGGCAGGCATAGATAACGATGCCACGTCGGCCATGCCAATAGAAGGGAAAAATGGACCAGCCATCGGAAAACATCATCGAGATCAGCGACCTCCACTTCGCCTATAACAAGCGCGAGGTGCTCAAGGGTATCGATCTCACCATTCCGCGCGGCAAGATCGTCGCCATCCTCGGCAGCAGCGGATGCGGCAAGACCACCCTGTTGCGCCATTTCGGCGGGCAGTTGCGGCCATCGCGCGGCAGCGTGAAATTCATGGGCAAGGTGGTGCATGAACTCGGCAACGATGAACTGTTCGAGATGCGGCTGAAGATGGGCATGATGTTCCAGGTGAGCGGTCTGTTCACCGACCTGTCGGTGTTCGACAACCTGGCCTTCCCGATGCGCGAGCATACCGGCCTGTCTGAGGAGATGATCCGGGATCTGGTGCTGATGAAGCTGCATGCCGTGGGGTTGCGCAATGCCCGAGACCTGATGCCTGCTGAGCTGTCGGGCGGCATGGAGCGCCGTGTGGCGCTGGCACGGGCGATCGCGACCGATCCCGCGCTGATCATCTACGACGAGCCGTTCGCCGGTCTCGACCCGATCTCGCTCAACACCATCGCGAACCTGATCCGGCGACTGAACGACGCTCTCGGCATGACCTCGGTAGTGGTGACCTACGACCTGTCGGAATCGCTCAAGATCGCCGATTACGTGTATTTCATTCACGACGGCGTGGTCGTGGCGGAAGGCGAGACGTCGAAAATGCTCGATTCGGATAACCCCTTCGTCCGCCAATTCGTCCACGCGCAACCGGATGGTCCGGTCGCCTTCCAGTATCCGAGCCAGCAACCCTACGAGGAAGAGTTGGATCTCAGGGCCGCAACGACGGTCTAGGGGGAAAGCTGCTCCAGACGGCCCTCAAGGCCGGACATGCTTGCGAAAGCGGTCGATCAGCCCGGCTGTCGAGGCATCATGTGCCGATGCCGCCGCGCCGCACAGCTCCGGCAAGATCTTGCCGGCCAGTTGCTTGCCCAGTTCCACGCCCCATTGGTCGAACGAATTGATGTCCCATATCACGCCCTGCACGAACACCTTGTGTTCGTACAGCGCGACCAGCATGCCCAGTGCGTGCGGGTCCAGCCGGTCGAGCAGCAGGGTGTTGGTCGGTTTGTTGCCGGGGAAGACCTTGTGCGGCAGCAAGGCCTCCAGCGCCTCGCCTTGCAAACCTTGTGCGGCAAGCTCTGCGCGCGCCTCATCGGCGGTCTTGCCCAGCATCAGGGCTTCGGTCTGCGCAAAGCAGTTGGCCAGCAGGATGGCGTGATGCTCGCCGATGGGATTATGGCTGCGCAACGGCGCGATGAAATCCGCCGGAATCATGCGCGTGCCCTGGTGAAGGAGCTGGTAGAAGGCGTGCTGGCCGTTGGTGCCTGGTTCGCCCCACATCACCATGCCGGTGTCGTAATCCACCGCATCGCCGTTGCGATCCACACGCTTGCCGTTGCTCTCCATCTCCAGCTGTTGCAGATAGGCAGGGAAGCGGTGCAGGTATTGGTCGTAGGGGAATACGGCGCTCGAGCCCGCGCCGAAGAAGTTGCAATACCAGATACCCAGCAGCCCCATCAGCACCGGGATGTTTTCTTCCAGCGGCGCGCTGCGGAAGTGTTCGTCCATCGTGCAGGCGCCGCCCAGCAACTCCTCGAATCTGTCCATGCCCACATACAGCGCGATCGGCAGGCCGATGGCCGACCATAACGAGTAGCGCCCGCCGACCCAGTCCCAGAACTCGAACACATTTTCCGGGTTGATGCCGAATTTCGTGGTGGCCTCGATGTTGGTGGAGACAGCGGCGAAATGCTTTGCCACGGCATGTTCATCACCCAGTTTCTCGACCAGCCAGGCACGTGCCGAGTTCGCATTGGTCAGGGTTTCCCGGGTGGTGAAGGTCTTCGAGCTGACGATGAACAGCGTGGTTCCGGCGTCCAGTTCCCCGAGGGTTTCGGCGAGATGCGTGCCGTCCACGTTGGATACGAAATGCGCGCGCAGCCCCGGGCTGGCGTAGGGCTTGAGGGCCTCGCACGCCATCAACGGGCCGAGGTCTGAACCGCCGATGCCGATGTTGACGATGTCGCTGATGGCCCTGCCGGTGTGGCCGAGATACCGGCCATCGCGTATCGCAGCGGAGAAGCGGCGCATCAGTTCCAGCACGCGCCGCACATCGGGCATGACATCCTTGCCGCCCACCAGCACCGGGTGCCCGGAACGGTTGCGCAGCGCGGTATGCAAGGCGGCGCGGCACTCGGTGAAATTGATCTTCTTGCCGCCGAACATGCGTTCGATGGCGGCGGGCAGCCCGGCCTGCCTGGCCAGGGTGAGCAGCAGGCCGACGGTTTCATCGTTGACGCGGTTCTTGGAGTAATCGAACAGCAGGCTGCCGAGTTGCAGCGAGAATCTGTCGAAACGCGCCGGGTCGTCCCGGAACATCTGGCGCATATGCACCGGTTCCATGGCCGCATGGTGTGCCTCGAGGGCCCGCCAGGCCGGTGATGAGGTCAGTCTTGACATGATGACAGGCTCAGATCGACAACGGACAATTGGCTATGCCTCCGGCAACAGCATCACGCCTGCCAGCGGCGGCAGGACGATCTCGGCGGAGTAGGGCAGTCCCATCCAGGGGATAGCCTCTGCCTGGATCAGTCCGGCATTGCCCAGATTGCTGCCCGTGTAATATTCCGAATCGCTGTTCAGCGCTTCGCGGTATTGCGCCTGCATCGGCAGGCCGATGCGGTAACGGTTGCGCGGCACGGGCGTCAGGTTCAGCGCGACGATGGCAACGGAGCCGTCGCGTGCGCGCCGCTGGTAGGACAATACCGATTTCTCCGCATCGTTGCAGTCTATCCAGGAGAAGCCCTCATGCTGGAAATCCAGGTCATGCAGCGCGGGTAGCCTGCGATAGAGCTGGTTGAGGTCATGCGTCAGGTTCTGCATGCCGCGATGCGCTTCCTCGCCCAACTGCCACCATTCCAGTTCCCATTTGGACTGCCACTCGCGCCCCTGGGCGATCTCGTTGCCCATGAAGTTGAGTTTCTTGCCCGGGCTGGTCATCTGGTAAACCAGGAGCAGGCGCAGGTTGGCGAATTTCTGCCAGGCATCGCCGGGCATCTTGGACAGCAGCGAACCTTTGCCGTGCACCACCTCGTCATGCGAGAACGGCAGCACGAAATTTTCGGTGTAGGCATACAGCTGGCCGAAAGTGAGCTGGTTGTGGTGATAGCGGCGGTGCACCGGATCGTGGTGGAAATAGCCCAGCGTGTCGTTCATCCAGCCCATGTTCCACTTGATCGAGAAACCCAACCCGCCGAGATAGGTGGGGCGCGACACGCCCGGCCATGCGGTGGATTCCTCTGCCATGGTCAGCGCGCCGGGGAATTCCTCGTGCACCATGATGTTCAGCTCACGCAGGAAGTCCACCGCTTCAAGGTTCTCACGGCCGCCGTAGCGGTTGGGTATCCATTCGCCTTCCTTGCGCGAATAGTCCAGATACAGCATCGAGGCGACGGCGTCCACGCGCAGGCCGTCGAAATGGAATTCGGCCAGCCAGAAGTGCGCGCTGGACATCAGGAAGCTCTTCACCTCGTTGCGGCCGTAATTGAAGATATGCGTGCCCCAATCCTGATGGAAGCCGAGGCGCGGGTCCTCGTGCTCATACAGCGCCGTGCCGTCGAAACGCGCCAGCGCCCAATCGTCCTGCGGGAAATGTGCGGGCACCCAGTCGAGGATCACGCCGATACCCGCCTGATGGCAACAATCGACGAAATGGCGCAGCTCGTCGGGAGAACCGAAGCGGCTGGTCGGCGCAAAATAGCCGGTGGTCTGGTAGCCCCACGATTCGTCCAGCGGGTGCTCGGAGATCGGCATGAGTTCAATGTGCGTGTAGCCCATGCCACTGACATAGGGCACAAGATCGGTAGCCAACTCGCTGTAGGTGTAGAAACGCCCGTCCGGATGGCGTTTCCAGGAGCCGGCATGCATCTCGTAGATGTTGATCGCGCCGTGCTGCCAATCCCACAGTCCGCGCTGCTCCATCCATTCGTTGTCCTGCCAGTGATACCGGTTGGGGGCGGCTGCAAGGGCGGCTGTACCGGGGCGCAGTTCATAGCCTTGCGCGTAAGGATCGGTCTTGGTCAGCAGATGTCCGGTATCGCGGTTGCGGATCTCATAGCGGTAAAGCGCGTGCTGCACAATTTCCGGAATGAACAGCTCCCATACGCCGCTGGAACCGTGCGAGCGCATCGGATGCACGCGGCCATCCCAGCTGTTGAATTCTCCGACCACGCTGACGCGCTCGGCATTCGGGGCCCACACGGCGAATCGCACCCCCTTGACGCCATCGATCTCGATGCCGTGCGAGCCCAGCATCCGGTAGCCCTGACGCAGCTTGCCCTCGCCGAACAGGTACAGGTCCTGCTCTGAGACATGCTGCGGAAACTGGTATGGATCGAACACCTCATGGACCGCGCTGCCATAGCGCATGCGCAGGCGGTAGGGGCGGGCGGGCTCGCTGTTGCCGCGCCACTCGAACACCCCGGCGGGGTGGATGCGCTTGAGCGCCTCGGACCCGGCTTTGTTCAGCAGGTCGACATCCGTGGCGTGAGGCTCATATACCCTGACGACCCACTCCGCGCCTTCACGATGCAGGCCAAGCAGTCCGAACGGGTCGTGGAGACGTGCCTGCAGCAGCGATTCGATCGGTCTCTTCACCTGTTTCACCATTTATTCTTGTCTAGTGGGGCGATTGTAAACGATAATGGCTGCGCCACAGCAAGGTAAATAAGCAAGGTAAATAAAGGGAGCTCAAAATGAAATCCGAACCGGGTTACCTGCAGAGGAAATATCATCTCGCCACAGGGGAGCAGGCATCGCGCTTTGTCAGCCGCATCACCAAGAACACCTATGCGATGGTGCTGGCCGGCGGTCGTGGCAGCCGCCTGCACCAGTTGACCGATTGGCGCGCCAAGCCCGCCGTTCCTTTCGGCGGCAAGTTCCGCATCATCGATTTCGTGATGTCTAACTGCGTGAACTCCGGCATCCGCCGCATCGGTGTGGCGACGCAATACAAATCGCACAGCCTGATCCAGCACATCCAGCGCGGCTGGTCTTTTTTGAGCGGCCAGTTCGGCGAGGCCGTCAGCTTGCTGCCCGCGCAGCAGCGCATCAGCGAGGACCACTGGTACAAGGGGACCGCCGATGCGGTGTACCAGAACCTTGATATCCTGCGCGAGGCTGACCCGGATTTTGTCTTGATCCTGGCCGGGGACCATGTATACAAGATGGACTATGGCAAGCTGCTCGCATTCCATGTCGAGAACAAGGCCGACATGACCGTCGCCTGCCTTGAGGTACCTGTGTCCGAGGCGACTGCGTTCGGCGTGATGGGTGTGGACGAGAACTCCCGTGTCGTGAAATTCGACGAAAAGCCCACCAAGCCGGCTTCCATCCCAGGCAACCCGGAAAAATCGCTGGCCAGTATGGGTATCTACGTGTTCAATGCGCGCTTCCTCTTCGAGCAGCTGATCCGCGATGCCGATGACCCCCATTCCAGCCACGATTTCGGCAAGGATCTGATCCCGCACATGGTTTCAAGGTACCGCGTGTTCGCGCAGAGCTTCGAACAAAGCTGCGTGGGCATGGGTAACTGCAACGTGCCTTACTGGCGCGACGTGGGTACCATCGATGCCTACTGGGAAGCCAACATGGAACTGACCAAGGTCGTCCCGGACCTGAACATGTACGACCAGGAATGGCCGATCTGGACGCACCAGGAGCAGTTACCCCCGGCGAAATTTGTGTTTGACGATATTGACCGGCGCGGCATGGCCATAGATTCGCTGGTTTCCGGCGGATGCATCATCAGCGGTTCGACGGTACGCCGCTCACTGCTGTTCTCCGACGTGCGCATAGACAGTCATTGCAACATCGAGGATTCGGTGCTGCTGCCCAAAGTGAATATTGGGTGCCATGTCACGCTGAAGCGCGTCATCGTGGACAAGAGCTGCCGGATCCCGGACGGTCTGGAAGTCGGGGTCGATCCGGCAGAAGACCGCAAGCGCTTCCATGTCAGTCCGAATGGCGTGACGCTCATCACCCCGGAAATGCTCGGGCAGAAGGTTCACTGTATCCGTTGACCGTAAAACATCACCCGCACAGGAAAACAGGCGGGCTACCCTATGAAGAAACCTGTTGACCTGGTCTTCCTCTGGCACATGCACCAGCCGGATTACCGCGATTATTCCAGCGGCGATTTCGTGCTGCCGTGGACCTATCTGCATGCCATCAAGGATTACACCGATATGGCCTACCACCTTGAGCGGCATCCCAAGGTGCGCGCTGTGGTGAACTTCGTACCGGTATTGCTCGACCAGCTGGAAGACTACGCTGACCAGTTCGCCACCGGGCAGTTGCGCGACCCCTTGTTGCGCTTGCTGGCACAGGAGGACCACACCGGACTATCCCCGGAGCAGCGGAAATTGGCGCTTGATGCGTGCTTCCGCAGCAACCATACCAGAATGATCTCCCCATATCCGGTGTACAAGCGCCTGCTGGAATTGTTTCACCAGCTGCAGACGGGCGGGGAGGTCGCGTTGTCCTATTTGTCCGGGCAGTATATGGCCGACCTGCTGACCTGGTATCACTTGACGTGGTGCGGCGAGGGCGTGCGCCGCGAGCATGCCCTGGTGGCCAGATTGATGAGCAAGGCAGAAGGGTTCAGCCCTGAAGACCGCAGGCATTTGCTCGACCTCATCGGCGAACTGGTCGCCGGCATCATTCCGCGCTATCACAAGCTCGCCGAATCCGGGCAGATCGAGATATCCGCGACGCCGCATTACCATCCACTGGCACCGCTGCTGATCGATTTTGCCAGCGCCAGGGAGGCCATGCCCGATGCGCCGTTACCCAAATCGCCACATTACCCAAAGGGCCGGCTGCGCGTGACCGAACATGTCAGGCTGGCAAAGAAAAGCCATCGCAGGCGCTTTGGGACCGAACCGCAGGGAATGTGGCCAGCCGAGGGTGCGATCTCTTCGGAAACACTGGAAGTGCTGGCCGCGGAGGGCTGCCGCTGGACCGCCAGTGGCGAGGGTGTGTTGGTCAACAGCTTGCGTCAGATGCGGCACGCCGTTCCGGCGCGTGCGCAATACCTGTATCGGCCTTACCACTTGGAGAAGGGGGGGGAGGGCCTGCAATGTTTCTTTCGTGATGACCGTTTGTCCGATTTGATCGGCTTTGAATATTCGCGCTGGCACGGCAAGGATGCCGCGAATCACTTCATCAGCCAGCTCTCGGACATCGCGCAACAGGCCGCAGAAGATGGAACACCCGTGGTGAGCGTGGTTCTCGATGGCGAAAACGCCTGGGAATATTATCCCTACAACGGTTTCTATTTCATTGATGAGCTTTATACGGCTCTCGAGAACCAGGAACAGATACGCACCACCACTTACAGCGATTACCTGAAGAACCAAAGTACGGCCCAACCCGCAGCTGGTCATGCCCGTGTAGGCAGCCTCGGGAATGTCGTTGCGGGTAGCTGGGTTTACGGCAACTTCTCGACCTGGATAGGCTCGCCAGACAAGAACCGCGCATGGGATCTGCTGTGTGTCGCCAAGCAAAGCTTCGACATGGTCATGTCCAGCGGCAGGCTCGATCCGGCCGAGCAGGAGGCGGCTGAAAGGCAGCTTTGCTCTTGCGAAAGCTCCGACTGGTTCTGGTGGTTTGGGGATTACAACCCTGCGCATTCGGTAACCAGCTTCGATCACCTGTTCCGCCACAACCTGACCGAATTGTATCGCCTGCTGAAATTACCGCCCCCGATGAGCTTGCTGGAGCCGATCAGCCTGGGCGGGGGTTCTCCCGAGGCGGGTGGTGCGATGCGGCGTGCCTCCGAGTAAAGGGTAAACATGGACAAAATATCGCTCCCCAATCATCAAGCGGTGACATGCCTATGCTGAATATGCGGGCAAGCGGTATATTGCTTCATCCTACATCTCTTCCCGGAAGATTCGGCTCCGGCGATCTGGGGGAGGATGCGTACCGCTTTGTCGATTGGCTGAAAAGCGCCGGCCAGACCTATTGGCAGGTTCTGCCGCTTGGTGAGATCGGCCCCGGCAACTCCCCCTATATGAGCCAATCCGCCTTTGCCGGAAATGTCCTGCTTATCGATCTGTGCGAGTTGGCCAGGTACGGGTGGCTGGAGCAGAACGATCTGGAGCCGCTTGCGGAATTCAGTACCGATCGGATCGACTTCACATTGATGCGCCCCTTCAGAATGGAGCGCCTGCGCCGTGCTGCAGACAGATTCTTCTCATCAAACAATGAGATGCAGCATGAATATGAAGAGTTTTGTAATGATGAGAAGGCGTGGCTCGAGGACTACGCGCTATTCATGGCGATCGCCGAACATCACGACCAGCAAGAATGGAGTCTCTGGCCGGCCGACCTGGTTCGCCGGCACGGTCAGGCATTAAGCACGGCAAAGAAAGCCTATGCCAAGGAAATCGACTTCTGGAAATTCTGCCAATGGCGTTTCGCGCACCAGTGGTTCCGGCTGAAAGAATACGCCAACTCTCACGGGATATGGATCATCGGCGATGTGCCGATATTCGTCGCGCACCAATGCGCCGACGTGTGGGCGCACCAGGAGTTGTTCAAACTGGATGAGAACGGGCATCCCTTGGTCGTTGCCGGAGTACCCCCCGATTATTTCAGCGAGACGGGGCAGTTGTGGGGAAACCCGGTTTATCGCTGGGAAGCCCACGAAGAGACGGGTTTCGCCTGGTGGGTGGCACGCATGCGGCACGCCTTGCGCCTTGCAGACCTGGTGCGTGTCGACCATTTCCGGGGATTTTCCGCCTATTGGGAAATACCCGCGGACGCCCCGAACGCCATCGATGGCAAATGGGTGCCGGTTCCCGGGGACAAGCTCTTAAGGATGCTGCAGCAAAGCTTCCCATATCTGCCCATCATCGCCGAGGATCTTGGGGTGATCACTCCCGATGTGGTCGAACTTCGCGACAGATTCAGGCTTCCCGGCATGCGGGTTCTGCATTTCGCCTTTGCAGAGGGCGATGCCAACCTTTTCCTGCCGCATCACTATGTCCCGAATACCGTCGCCTATACCGGGACACATGACAACGACACAACCATAGGCTGGTGGGACAAGGCTTCCGCCAATGAAAAGGCATTCGCCCGGCATTACCTGAAGAGTGACGGCAGTGACATTCAGTGGGACATGATGCGGGCACTGTCTGGCTCGGCAGCGAATACGGTCATTTTCCCCATGCAGGATGTCCTCGGATTGTCCGGCGAACACCGGATGAACTTTCCTGGACATCCGGAGGGGAATTGGGAATGGCGCTTCTCATGGCCGCAGGTCAGGCGGGAACATGCCCGGGAACTGGCCAGCATGTCGGCCGGACACGATCGGCTTCATTAGAGCCTGGATCGCCAGATGGCACAATCGCGCCTTGCGCAATCCCGGTTCGCCAACCCATGCTGAGCTACCGCCATGCCTTTCATGCCGGCAACCACGCCGATGTGCTGAAGCACTTTATCGAGGTACAGTTATTACGCTATCTGGCACAGAAGGACAAGCCGTTCTGGTACATCGATACCCATGCCGGAGCCGGCTGCTATACCCTGGATAGCGGCTATGCCATGCAGAACGCGGAATATGAAGGCGGCATCGCCCGGCTGTGGGCGTGCGGCGATTTGCCCGCACCGCTGGCAGAATATGTGGCGCTGGTGAAACACCTCAACCCGGACGGCCAGTTGAAGCTCTATCCGGGTTCCCCGCTGGTCGCGCTGGAGCTGTTGCGCAAGCAGGACCGGATGCGGCTGTTCGATTTGCACCCGAGCGACGGCGAGATCCTGCGGGAGAACTTTGCCGGGCACGAGACACGGGTGCTGATCCAGATCGCCGACGGCTTCGGTGCGCTGAAGTCATTGCTGCCGCCCCCACCACGCCGCGCACTGGTGCTGATCGATCCGCCATACGAGGACAAGCAGGATTACCGGCATGTGACGGCGGCATTGCGCGAGGGTCTGAAACGCTTTGCCGGAGGCGTGTATGCCGTGTGGTATCCACAATTGCAGCGCGCCGAGTCGCGCGAGTTGCCGGAGCAGCTCAAGCAACTGCCGGTGAAGAGTTGGCTGCATGTCGCGTTCAGCGTACAGACCCCGAGCAAGGAGGGCTTTGGCATGCACGGCAGCGGCATGTTCATCGTCAATCCGCCGTGGATCCTGCACGGGATGCTGCAGGAGGCGATGCCGTATCTGGTGCGGCATCTGGGCCAAGACGAAGGTGCCGGATATACGCTGGAGCATCAAGAGGACTGATCGCCGAACTTGTATAATCGGTACGTTTTTAATTCAAGATTTAGGGAGGCCTACATGACCACAGCGCATACATGGAATTTCTTCCGGGCGGGCGGATTCGACCAGGTACAGCTCGACAGCGGGGCTGATCTGCTGGCGCTGAAGGAACTGGACCAGAAGTTGTGGGTGGCGCTGGGCTGCCCGACGCGCGGCCTCGAGTTCGACAACCGGACGCTGGACCTGATCGATAGCGATGCCGATGGGCATGTGCGCGCCAACGAGGTTTTGGCGGCCATCGAGTGGGCCGGGAAGTCGCTGAAGAGTGCCGACTTGCTGGTCAGCGGATCGGACAGCCTGGCGCTGGCCGACATCGACGAGGACAGCGAAGAGGGCAAACGGCTGCTGGCCTCCGCGCGGCATATCCTGAAAAGCCTCGACAAACCGGATGCGACTGCAATCTCGCTGGCCGACATGGCCGATATCGAGAAATTCGTGGCGGGGCTGGAATTCAACGGCGACGGGGTGATCTGCGCCGGGCGCATCGCCGACGCCGGATTGCGTGCGACGGTCGAAGACATCATCAGATGCGCCGGCTCGGTGGCGGACTTGAGCGGTGAAGCCGGCATCAATCGCGAGATCACCGACAAGTTCTTTGCCGAGGCGACCGCCTATGCGGTCTGGCAGGCCAAGGGCGAAAGCGATGCATCCATCCTGTTGCTGGGCGATAAGACCCTGGCTGCGGCGGAAGCCTTTCACGCCGCCAGGGACAAGGTCAGCGACTATTTCACGCGCTGCCAGCTGGCGGCCTATGATGCACGCGCAGCAGTGCCGTTGAGCCGTTCCGCCGAGGATTACCAGCGGCTCGCCGCACAGGACTTGTCGGCGCAAAGCCAGGAGGTGGCGGGTTTTCCACTGGCGACGGTGGAGGCGAACAAGCCGCTGCCGCTGGTTTCCGGCATCAATCCGGCCTGGCAATCCAGGCTGGAATCATTGCGCGAGCTGGTCGTAGCACCGTTGCTCGGCAAACGCGACAGTTTGAGCGCGCAAGACTGGACCGCGCTGTCTGCCAGGTTCGCGGCATTCGAGGCATGGCAGGCGGAAAAACCGGCAGGTAGCGTCGAACAGCTTGGCATCGCGCGTATCCGCGAGATCCTCGGCAGCGCACACCATGGGGCACTCGACAGGTTGATGGCGCAGGACAAGGCGGTCGAGGCCGATGTGAAGGCGACCCGCCTGGTGGAAAAACTGCTGCGCTACAACCGCGACCTGTTCAGGCTGGCGAACAACTTCGTGTCGTTCCGCAGCTTCTACACCGGCAAGGACAAGGCCATATTCCAGGTCGGCACGTTGTACCTGGACGGACGCAGCTGCGAACTGTGCGTCAGGGTCGAGGACGTGGCGAGGCACGCCGGGCTTGCCGGCATGAGCGGCATCTGCCTGGCATATTGCGACTGCGTGCGCAGCGGCGGCACGGAAAAGATGAGTATCGCCGCTGCCTTCACCGCGGGTGATTCGGATTACCTGATGGTGGGGCGCAACGGTATCTTCTATGACCGCAAAGGCCAGGATTGGGACGCCAGCATCGTGCGCATCATCGACCATCCGATCAGCATCCGCCAGGCGTTCTGGTCACCCTACAAGAAACTGTCCAAGATGATCAGCGAACAACTGCAGAAACTGGCGGCATCAAAGGCCAGTTCTGTGGAAGGCCAGATGATCAAGGCGGCGGTTGACAGCGGCAAGGCTGTCGCCGAGGCGCCTCCCGCGCCGCCCAAGCCACCGTTCGACGTGGGTAAGTTCGCCGGTATCTTCGCGGCGATCGGCCTCGCGATCGGTGCCATCGGCGGCATCCTTGCCTCGATAGTCAGCGGCGTGCTAGGGCTGAAGTTCTGGCAGATACCTTTGGCGCTGATCGGCCTGATGCTGCTGGTTTCCGGCCCTTCCATGGCACTGGCATGGTTCAAGCTGAAACGCCGCAACCTGGCCCCGATTCTGGATGCCAACGGCTGGGCCATCAATGCGCGGGCACGCATCAACATACCGTTCGGCACATCGCTGACCGGCCTGGCCGAGCTCCCGGAAGGCGCGAACCGTTCGCTGACCGATCCGTTTGCGGAAAAACAGGTGCTGTGGCCTTACTATCTGATAATCGCAGCGGGTATCTGTGCGCTGGTCGGGCTGTGGTATGTCGGATTTTTCGGGCACAGGTAGTCTCGATGGTGTTTTCCACGGAATGCCGCAGCTGACTGCGGGAATGCTCAAAACGGTCATCGGGGATATCGCCAGGCATCTTGAACACTGAAAGATTCGACCCAAAGATGTTGCTTGCCGGTTTGCCGCTATTACCGGGGGTATATCGTTTTTTCGACGGTAAAGGCGAGTTGCTGTATGTCGGCAAAGCCAGACAACTGAAAAAGCGTGTTGCATCCTACTTCCGGGAAACCAACACCCCGCCGCGCATTCGCCTGATGGTGTCGCGCATTGCACGCATCGAAACCACCGTCACGCGCTCCGAAGCCGAGGCGTTGCTGCTCGAAAACAACCTCATAAAATCATTAAGACCACGCTACAACATATTGTTTAGGGACGATAAATCATATCCGTATATCGTTCTTACCGGAGATGAGTTCCCGCGGCTGACTTACTATCGCGGCACGCCCAACCGTCAGCATCAACACTTTGGCCCTTACCCGAACTCTAGCGCGGCCAAGGAAAGCATCCAGTTATTGCAGAAGATATTTCGTATCCGCACCTGCGAGAACAACGTGTTCAACAACCGCACGCGCCCCTGCCTGCTGCACCAGATACACCGTTGCACGGCACCCTGCGTAAAACTGGTTTCGGCGGAAGATTATCAGGCCGACCTCCGCAACGCGGCGCTGCTGCTGCAAGGCAAGCATCAGGAGGTCGAACAAACCTTGCGGGCGGCGATGGAGCGCGCGGCGGAGGCGCAGCACTACGAACAGGCAGCCGCGTTGCGCGACCAGTTGCGCGCGCTGCATACCGTACAGCAGAAACAGTTCGTCGAATCCACCGGCGGGGCGACGGATGCCGACATCATCGCGCTGGCACAGCAGGATGGCCTGGCCTGCGTCAATCTGGCAATGGTGCGCGGCGGGCGTCATCTGGGCGACAAGAGCTTCTTCCCGGAACATGCCGAAGATCTGCCGGCAGATGAGATCGTGCAGGCATTCATCGCCCAGCATTACCTGAATCGCAGCGTGCCGCCGTTGCTGGTGCTGGATGCCGCCTGCGATGACGAAGCACTGGCGCAATTGCTCAGCGAACAGGCCGGGCACGCGGTGAAGATCAGCCAGGCCGCGAGCGGCGAGCGCAGGCAGTGGTTGGGAATGGCGCAGCGCAACGCCCTGCTGGCGTTGCAGCAGCGCAAGATGCAGCAGGGCGGGCAGAAACTGCGATTGGACAAGCTGCGCGAATCACTGGATATGCCGGACCTGCAGCGCATCGAGTGCTTCGACATCAGTCACACCATGGGCGAGGCAACGGTGGCGTCCTGCGTGGTATACGAGAATCTCGACATGCGCAGCAGCCAATACCGCCGCTACAACATCACCGGCATCACGCCCGGCGACGACTATGCGGCGATGCGCCAGGCGTTGACGCGCCGCTACCAGAAGCTGTCGTCAGGGGAGGGTACGCGGCCCGATCTGGTCCTGATCGACGGCGGCCCGGGGCAGTTGCATATCGCGATGGAAGTGATGCAGGAGCTGGGCTTGAACGAACTGGCACTGGTGGGGGTTTCCAAGGGAGAGGAGCGCAAGGCCGGCTTGGAACAACTGGTTTTCCCGGACGGCACGGCGAAGCAGCTACACAGCGACGACCCCGCGCTGCACCTGATCCAGCAGATTCGCGACGAGGCACACCGCTTCGCCATCACCGGGCACCGCGCCAGGCGTGGCAAGGCACGCACCGCCTCGAGCCTCGGGGAGATCAGCGGGATAGGGGACAAGCGGCGGCGCAGCCTGCTGACTCACTTTGGCGGATTGCGCGAAGTGGCGCAGGCCAGCGTCGAGCAACTCTGCCAGGTCGAAGGAATCAGCAAAGCGCTTGCCGAAAGGATCTATCAGCAGCTCCATTAAGAAAATGATCAATATTCTGTTGCTGAAAGGATTTGTCAGCAGCTACACTGGGCGCATGTTCAGCAACATCCCCAATCTGCTCACCTGGTTAAGAATCCTGCTCATCCCGGTATTCGTCACGGTCTTCTACTTGCCTGACAGCACGCTTGCCCCCCACCTGAAGAATCTGATCAGCACCGGTGTCTTCCTGCTGGCGGCGATCACCGATTGGCTGGACGGCTATCTGGCGCGCAAACTGAATCAGTTTTCCGCTTTCGGCGCATTCCTCGACCCGGTCGCCGATAAACTGATGGTCGCCGCAGCATTGATCGTGCTGGTCAAGCTCGGGCGTGCCGATGCGATCATCGCCTTCATCATCATCGGACGCGAGATCACCATTTCTGCGTTGCGCGAATGGATGGCCAAGCTTGGTGAGAGCAGGAGTATCGCGGTCTCCATGCTGGGCAAGATCAAGACCGCGTTCCAGATGATTGCGATATCACTATTGCTGTATCACGAACACCTGCTGGGGATCGATTGCCAGATGATCGGCTCATTGTTGCTGTACCTTGCTGCGCTGCTTACCTTGTGGTCAATGGGCTACTACCTGATGCTGGCCTCGCCCAGGCTCAAAAAATACCAGAACTAAATTGATTTATAGGCCTGCGCCTGTATAATGCGCAGCCTTCGGGGTGTAGCGTAGCCTGGTAGCGCGCCTGCTTTGGGAGCAGGATGTCGGGAGTTCGAATCTCTCCACCCCGACCAGATTCCAGCAAAGATCCGTCAGATAGCCTCGAAAAGAATTGTGCCCGTAGCTCAATCGGATAGAGCACCAGCCTTCTAAGCTGGGGGTTACAGGTTCGATTCCTGTCGGGCACGCCAGTGTCGGCCGGACTAGTAGTGGTTTCAGTTGTTTTGCCAGTGGTGGCTGTAGCTCAGTTGGTAGAGTCCCGGATTGTGATTCCGGTTGTCGTGGGTTCGAGTCCCATCAGCCACCCCAATACCCATTCCTCATTCAGAAAACCATGCGCCATGCCATGACATACGGCATAGCCAGGGTAGTGCGGCCCTCGATCTGATGGTATGCCAACGCGAACCGTTCCGCCTTGCCTTACCCTGATATTCGCATAATGTATATTATGTAAAATAGAAAATAATTGTCGCCGTGATGGGATAGACACCCCGAACACAGCCTCCTACTTATCCCTTTGCGAACTTCATCACCCCACCCACACAATCCACCTTGATGGTATCTTTTGTCGCAAAGCGGCCTTCAAGAATGTCTTTCGCCAGCGGATTTTCCAAT
>JBGARW010000057.1:0-7241 GCA_044230015.1 Gallionella sp.
GTCGCCACGCTGTTGCAGCAGGGGCTGGGTGCGGACGGCGAAAGCTGGTTCGAGGCGATCGGCTGCGGCGACATCGTGCCGCACAAGAAGCCCGCGCCGGACATCTACTGCTGGGTACTGGAAAAAATGGGGTTGCCGGCTGCGGATTGCATCGCGCTTGAGGACTCGGAAAACGGCCTGCGCTCCAGTCTCGCGGCAGGCATCAGGACTTTCATCGTCCGCAACCATTACACGCACAACCAGGATTTTTCAGGCGCGGCAGCGGTATTTGATGACTTGGACGATCTGAGCGGCTTCTACCGCGCAACCGGGCTGCCACTTCCCAAACAGCAAGTTTCTGTTTAGCATTTGGCCACCGTGGGGACGTAGCTCAGCTGGGAGAGCGTCGCGTTCGCAATGCGAAGGTCGGGAGTTCGATCCTCCTCGTCTCCACCATGTCAACGGCCCTCGCCTGAGGGCGAGGGCTTACAACCCTGCCGTCTTATCCGTATCTTGGCTATGGCCACCGCTTCGCGGTTTAACTTGCTACGCGAGTCAGCCTGCGCCGAAACACTGGCAAAGCCCCTGCGGGGCGGGCTTACAACCCGGCATCCGCACGAAGCGCGGCTGCTTTGTCAGTGTTTTCCCAAGTGAATCCCGGCTCTTCGCGACCGAAATGGCCGTAGGCGGCGGTGTTCTGATAGATCGGACGCAGCAGATCGAGCATCTGCACGATGCCTTTCGGGCGCAGGTCGAAATGCTTCCTGACCAGTTCCGCGATCTTCTCGTCGGAGACCTTGCCGGTGCCGTAGGTGGTCACCCAGACGCTGGTCGGCTGCGACACGCCGATCGCGTAGGAGATCTGGATCAGGCACTTGCTGGCCAGGCCGGCGGCGACGATGTTCTTTGCCACATAGCGGCCGGCATAAGCGGCCGAGCGGTCGACCTTGGAGGGGTCCTTGCCGGAGAACGCGCCGCCGCCGTGCGGGGCTGCGCCGCCGTAGGTGTCGACGATGATCTTGCGCCCGGTCAGGCCGCAGTCGCCCTGCGGGCCGCCGACGACGAAACGCCCGGTCGGGTTGACCAGGTATTTGACGTTGCCCTTGACCAGCTCCTTCGGCAGGATCGGCTTGATGATCTCCTCGATCACGGCATCGATCGCGGACTGCTTCATCTTCGGGCCGTCGGACATCTCGGGCGAATGCTGGGTAGACAGCACCACGGTGTCGATGGAGTGCGGCTTGCCGTCCACATAGCGCACGGTGACCTGCGATTTCGCGTCCGGGCGCAGCCAGTTCAGGCGGCCGTCGCGGCGCAGTTGTGCCTGGCGTTCCACGGCGCGGTGCGCCAGATAGATCGGCAGCGGCATCAGGGTGTCCGTCTCGTCGCAGGCATAGCCGAACATCAGGCCCTGGTCGCCCGCACCCTGGTCCATGTCGTCGTCATAGGCCTTGTTCACGCCCTGCGCGATGTCCGGGCTCTGCTTGTCGTAGGCCACCAGTACCGCGCAGCCCTTGTAGTCGATGCCGTATTCGGTGTTGTCGTAGCCGATGCGCTTGATGGTGTCGCGCGCGACCTGGATGTAGTCGACGTTGGCGGCGGTGGTGATCTCGCCGGCCAGCACGACGAGGCCGGTGTTGCACAGCGTCTCGGCAGCGATGCGTGAATGCTTGTCCTGCGCTAGAATGGCATCGACGATGGCGTCGGAGATTTGGTCTGCCACCTTGTCGGGATGGCCTTCGGATACAGACTCGGATGTAAACAGATATTCGCTCATGGTTCTCCGTTCGATCACTGCGATAAATTAAATGGGGCGCGCATTATAGCAAACCGGATTCACATGTTCGCCTTCCTTTTCAAAACCGCTTTCCGCCTGCTCTCCCTGTTGCCGCTGCGCGTGTTGCACAGCCTCGGCGCGCTGCTCGGCTGGCTGACCTATGCCGCTTCCGCACAATATGCCGCACGCACCCGGGAGAACCTGCGCCGGGGCGAAGTGACGGCCAATGAAGCCGGATACCGCAGCGCCCTGTCCGCAACTATTGCCGAAGCGGGCAAGGGCATCACGGAGCTGGCCTGGATCTGGGGGCGGCCGTATGACGAGGTGCTTGGCAAGGTGCATGAATGCGCCGGGCTGGAACACATCATCGCGGCGCAGGCGCGCGGCAAGGGCATCATCTTCCTGACGCCGCATCTCGGCTGCTTCGAGATCTCTGCTTTGTATGCCGCACAGCGCGTACCGATCACCGTCCTGTACCGCCCGCCCAAGCTCGGCTGGCTGGAAGGCGTGATGCGCAGCGGCCGCGAGCGCGGCCAGGCGAAACTGGCGAAGGCCGATGTCGGCGGCGTGCGCCTGCTGTACAAGGCGCTCAGGCGCGGTGAGGCGGTCGGGCTGCTGCCCGACCAGGTACCGAGCCGTGGCGAAGGCGAATGGGCGGACTTCTTCGGCCGTCCCGCCTACACCATGACGCTGGCCGGGCGCCTTGCGGAAAGCAGCGGCGCGACGGTATTGATCGCCTACTCCGAACGCTTGCCGTGCGGGCAGGGTTATGTGATCCACGTCGAGCCGTTGCCGCTGGATTTTGCCGCTCCCGTCCCGCAGCAGGTCAACGCGGCGCTGGAGCGCGTGATCCGCGCCTGTCCGGTGCAATACCTGTGGAGCTACAACCGCTACAAGATCCCGCGCGGCGTGCAAGCACCCGCAGTGCCCGCATGATGACCCGGATCGGCATCTCCCTGATGTGGCTGCTGCATTTGCTGCCGCTGCCGCTGCTCGCCGGGCTGGGCAATGCGCTCGGCCTGTTGCTGTACCGGCTCGCGGGCGAGCGGCGCCGTGTCGCGGCGACCAACCTGCGCCTGTGCTTCCCCGAGTTGTCCGAAGCCGGGCGCAGGGTGCTGGCGATGAAGAACTTCCAGGCCTTCGCGCGCAGCTTCCTCGAGCGCGGCATCCTGTGGTGGAGTCCGGCATCGCGTATCCAGCGCCTTATCCGCGTCGAGGGGCTGGAGCATTACACCGCGGCGCAGGCACACGGCCCGGTGATCGTGCTGGCGCCGCACTTCGTTGCGCTGGATGTCGGCGGCTCGTGGATGATCCAGCATGCCGACCTGGTCAGCGTGTATTCCAACCAGAAGAACCCGCTGTTCCACGAGATGCTGCTGCGCGGGCGCTCGCGCTTCGGCGTGCAGAAGCTGTATGCGCGCCAGCAGGGCTTGCGTCCCGTCATCAAGGCGATGCGCGAGCAGCGCCCGTTCTATTACCTGCCGGACCAGGACCTCGCGACCAAGGACGGCGTGTTCGTGCCGTTCTTCGGTGTGCCGGCCGCGACGCTGACCACCGTGCCGCGCCTCGCCGGGATGACCGGTGCGCGGGTGGTGCCCTGCATCAGCAAACTGCTGCCCGGCGGCAAGGGCTATGAGGTACGCTTCTATCCGGCCTGGGAGAGTTACCCGAGCGGCGATGTGGTCGACGACACGCGCCGCATGAACGAATTCATCGAGCAGCGCGTGCGCGAGATGCCGGAGCAGTATTTCTGGCTGCACAAACGTTTTAAAACCAGACCAGAAGGTGAAGAGAGGTTCTACTGATGAAATACCGTGACCTGCGCGACTTCATCGCGCAACTGGAAAGGCTCGGTGAACTGAGGCGCGTGACCGTGCCGGTCTCGCCGCACCTGGAGATGACCGAGATCTGCGACCGCGTGCTGCGCGCGCAGGGGCCGGCGGTGCTGTTCGAGAATCCGGCCGGCCACAACATACCGGTCCTGGCCAACCTGTTCGGCACGCCGCGCCGCGTCGCATTGGGCATGGGCGAGGAGAGCATCGGGGCGCTGCGCGAGGTCGGCAGGCTGCTCGCCTTCCTGAAAGAGCCGGAGCCGCACAAGGGATGGAAGGACGCGTGGGACAAATGGCCGGCGCTCAAGCAAGTGCTCTCCATGTCGCCCAAGGTGGTGTCCTCCGCGCCGTGCCAGGAGATCGTCTGGGAAGGCGCCGATGTCGATCTCTCCAAACTACCGATCCAGCATTGCTGGCCGGGCGATGTCGCGCCGCTCATCACCTGGGGGCTGGTGGTCACGCGCGGGCCGAACAAGCCGCGCCAGAATCTCGGCATCTACCGCCAGCAGGTGATCGGCCCGAACCAGACCATCATGCGCTGGCTGGCGCATCGCGGTGGTGCGCTGGATTTCCGCGACCATTGCGAAAAAGATCCGGGGCAGCCGTTTCCAGTCGCGGTGGTGATCGGCGCCGACCCGGCGACCATCCTCGGCGCGGTCACGCCGGTGCCCGATACGTTGTCCGAATACCAGTTCGCCGGGCTGCTGCGCGGCAGCAAGACCGAAGTGGTGAAGTGCCTCGGTAGCGGCCTGCAAGTGCCCGCATCGAGCGAGATCGTGCTGGAAGGCGTGATCCATCCCGGCGAGACCGCGCTGGAAGGCCCGTATGGCGACCACACCGGCTACTACAACGAGCAGGACAAGTTCCCGGTGTTCACCATCGAGCGCATCACCATGCGCTCCAATCCGATCTATCACTCCACCTACACCGGCAAGCCGCCCGACGAACCGGCGATGCTCGGCGTCGCGCTCAACGAAGTGTTCGTGCCGCTGCTGCAGAAGCAGTTCCCCGAGATCGTCGATTTTTACCTGCCGCCGGAAGGGTGCAGCTACCGCATGGCGGTCGTGTCGATCAAGAAGCAATATCCCGGGCATGCCAAGCGCGTGATGTTCGGCATCTGGAGCTTCCTGCGCCAGTTCATGTACACCAAGTTCATCATCGTGACCGACGACGACATCGACGTGCGCGACTGGAAAGAGGTGGTCTGGGCGATCACCACGCGCGTCGATCCGGTACGCGACACGCTGCTGGTGGACAAAACACCGATCGACTACCTGGATTTTGCCAGCCCGGTGTCGGGACTCGGCGGCAAGATGGGACTGGACGCGACCAACAAATGGCCTGGTGAGACGCAGCGCGAATGGGGCACGCCGATCGTCATGGACGCGGCGGTGAAGACGAAGGTGGACGCGATGTGGGGCGAACTGGGGCTGTAGGTTGGGTTGCGCGGGTGAATTTCGAACTTGGCTCCTTTAACGTCCTGGCTCAGGAGCGCTGCGTGGCTTTATCGCACAGTGTCAGTGTGGATTGCAGGGTTATACCTCTATTCGCCAAGAGCAACAAAGACACTTTTCATATTGAAGGAGTGGGCTTGCCTAATCCACGACTCACGAATGCGTTTTAGCTCCTCCGCATCGATGCTCCCCTGAGGAATTCGTCGAGCGAAGTGGAGTGCCACAACCGCCTTCCCGTCTGCACTCTTCGCAAACCGATAGACGTTGAACTCCGTAAAGTGATCCCCTTCTGGCCACGCCTTATAGTCGACGTATGCTTCCGATGCCCCTTCATCAACAAAAACTCTCGCTTGAGCCTGGCCGTTGGACAGCATAGCCATCTGGGCCATGCGATTGGCAACCACATTAGGGTCGGCACCAAACGACTGCCGCTTAAACGCAACCATCTTCTCCCATTTCTCGAAGGTTTCACTCTCCCGCACAAACCGCAACTGTTTGTCGCCTTGCGGTAGTGCGTTGAACATCTTCTTTGAGAAGGCTTCATCATCAAGCATGATTGTGAGATTCCCAAGCGAAGTCGCCGCGGGAGGGCCAGCAACTGCGGCTTGAACATTCCTCATGTCGAACGCAAGAGCTTGTTTGAGCCATGCGTCACGAACGGTCTTGAATTTCTCGATTCCTTCCGGTGAACTATCAGTGAACCGATAAGCCAGTTGGAGGGATACGACAGCCTTCCCGTCGTTGCTCTTGGCGTAACGAAATATGTTGAATTCGATGATTTGTTGATCGGCAGGCCACGTTAGAAAGTCAAGAATTGCCTCGTCGATTTTCTCGTTAACAATCACTCGTGATTGGGCTTTGGGATTGATAGCTTTGACTATCTGAGCCATACCCGCTGCCACCTTTTTCGGGTCGTTCCCGATCACAGGCAACTGTTGGTAGCGATAGCCGACCAACTTGGTCCATTTCTCAAACGTCTCGTTTTCCCTTACGAATTCGAGGAGCCTGTCACCGTTGGGAGGACTCCCAACGAACTTCTTCGTAAAAGGCTCTCCGTCGAGCGTAATCGCCGCCTCTTGAGCAAAGACGTACTGTGCGAAAAGCAGCAACAGCAGGATTTGAGCAAAACGGCGCACGTATAATAGGAGACGTACCACGGATATTTTCATTTCTTATCCTCTTCCGGTCAGCACTTGCAGTGTTTCAACATTCCCCCATGCAGTCAATATGCCGAAAGGCCTATTTTGGTCTTCGGCAGGCTCAGGCCGAATGGCGCACTAGCCGGATTTTTGTTGAACCCTCTTTTCGATCGCCGCCACGCGCGCCAGCCGCACGCGTTCCGGAATATCGGTCTCGTCAGCGCACCGGGTGGCGATCTCGCCCGCATCCACCGCGCGTGCGGCGGCCAGCAGTTGCAGCAGGTAATCCGCCTGCGGATAGGCGTCCTGTTCATGGCCGGCGCGCCCGCGCGCGTCCGCGGTGCAGGTTTGCAACAGTTGCGCGAAGCGTTCCGGCCTGCGCCACGCATCCGCCGACTGGAACAGCCTGATGACGGTCTCGGCGCGCAGCTCGCGGGCGCGGTGGATGTCGCCGTGATAGCGCGCGGCGAGCAGCGCGAGGTCGCGGCAGTCGGCGGGGATGCGCAACCGCTGCGCGAGTTTCTTTATAAGCTCCACGCCGCGTGTTTCGTGCCCGATATGGCGCGGCAGGATATCCTTCGGCGTGGTCGCCTTGCCGAGGTCGTGCATCAGCGCGGCGAAGCGCACCTCCAGCGTATAGCCGTCGCGCGCCGCGGCATCCACCACCAGCAGTGTGTGGATACCGCGGTCGATCTCGGGATGATATTTTTCCGGTTGCGGCACGCCGAACAGCGCGTCCACCTCGGGCAGGATCTTTGCCAGCGCGCCGCAGCCGCGCAAGGTCTCGAAGAAGCGTGACGGAGTCTTCTCCATCAGGCCGCGCGCCAGCTCCTGCCAGACGCGCTCCGCCACCAGCGCGTCCACCTCGCCGTTCTCCACCATGCCACGCATCAGCACCTGGGTCTACAACGCAATGCCGAAACCGAAGCGCGCCGCGAAGCGCGCCGCGCGCAGGATGCGCACCGGATCCTCGCCGAACGCGTCGCTGACATGGCGCAGGACGCCGGCGCGCAGGTCGGCCTCGCCGCCGTAGGGGTCGATGAGCTTGCCGTCGGCATCC
>JBGARW010000058.1:0-6881 GCA_044230015.1 Gallionella sp.
GCCAGCTCTTGCTGGAAGCGCTCCAGATAGTTCAGCGCGGCGCGGTAGTCGTTCGCAAAACCGGACAAGCGTCCCTTGAGGGTGATGACTTGCGCCGGGACATCGGCGAGCGTGTTGGTGGCTACCGGTTCGGTCGCGTTCATCTGCCAGGCGAGGTCGTCCAGTTCGATCTGGGGGTGGCGATCGAGCGCGGCGCCGATCGGGCGCAGGATGTCTCCCGGCACGGAGCCGTATTGGCTGAACTTGCGCATGACGGATACGCCGGCCTTCATGTCTGCCGCGGGCGCATAGGTGTTCGGGAAGGCAAGGATGATCTTCTGCGCATCGTCCTGGATACGCTGGGCCTGGGCCCTGAACGATGCGGCCTCCATGGCGTCGTTGCCGCCCTGCCAGAGGTTGGCGGCACCCCACAACAACGTCCCGAACAGCAGTGCGCCGCTTAGCAGGTTGAGCGCGCGCCTTAGCTGCCACAGCGTGAAATAGCGGGTATGGGTCGCGTTCGCGTAATGGGTCCTTGGCGGCCGGGCCACGAGCTGGTGCAGGAATATCTGGGTGGCATCCGAATCGGAGAAGCTGCAGTCGATCTTCAGTTGCCTCGCGACATCCGCAAGCTCGACAAAGTCGTAGCGCATATCCGCGCTTTTCGGCAGTTTGGTTTGCAGTCCGGCGAGGTCATGGCTGTGCCCCAGCAGGCGCACGTCGAGTGTCTGGCCGGATGGCAGCAGGCTCAGGCTTTTCAGGTACTGGTAGGTGCGCGCGAGCTCCTTTACCACTGCATCCTGGAAGGCCATGTTGGTATTGACGGGCGTCAGCCGCGAGATCTGCAGGCGGTGCTCGCTGAAGTAGGTCTGGCGCAACCCGGCGGATTTCTCCCAGGAGATCAGCAGCAAGTGGTTTGAAGGATGGTCCTTGACCAGCGGCGCACTGATCTGCGGCACGGAATAGATCCCGGCGAGCGGGATCTGTTGCGCCAGCAGGATGTCCAGCCAGGGCTTGATGAGCGCCGGGTTGGTCAGCGCCGAGAACAGCATGTCGTCATCGCGCCGTCCGGTCTTCTGGCGTTGCAGCAGGGCCGCCTGGTGAAAAGGGGTGCCGCGATAGAATTGGTCGAACTTGCGGTCCAGCAGCGCTTTGCGGCTGCCGCCGATCAGGTGCGGGACGGTCTCCTGGCGGAAATCCTCCTCGATCAGGTCGACTATCAGATATGCGGGATACCTCGCCGTTCTCAGGAAGCCGGCGAAGTTCTCCTGGCTCTCGGGCGAGTCCGGGAATTCATGTTGCGTGTCGATCTTCCCGCCGACCATGACTTGTGCATGGAGGTGGCCGGCACTCAGGAATAGCAGCAGCTGTTTCATCAGAATTGCACCTTGCCGATGATGTCATAGATCGGCGACAGGACCGACAGCATCACCCAGCCGAGCAATGCGCCGAGGATGATGGTCATGGTCGGTTCGATCATGACCTGCACTTTCCTGATGGAGTCCTTCACGTCACGATCGTAGAAGTAGCTGACATTGAGCAGTGCGGCATCCAGCGAGCCGGTCGCTTCTCCCACCTTGAGCATGCGTATCACCAGCGGCGGGAATATGCCGGTCTGCTGGAAACTCTGCGTGAGGTTCTTGCCGGATTCGATCTCATGCGTCACGTCATCCAGGCTTTTTGCGATCACGCGGTTGTTGACCACATCGCGCGTGTTGGTGATGCAGTCGAGGATGCTCACCCCGGAGCCGTACATCATCGCGAAGGTGTTGGCGAAGCGCGCCAGGATGATCTTGTGCAGGATCGGGCCGATCACCCAGAGGTTGAGCTTCAGGTTGTCGAACTTGAACCGCATCTCCGGGCTGGAGGTGATGACCAGCTTGGCGATGACGGGCAAGGCGATGGGCAGCGCGATGAGTATGTACCAGTAATCCACGAAGAACGCCGAGGTGGCGAGCAGTATGCGGGTCTGGATCGGTATCTCCTGCCCCATGCCCTTGATGAAGCCGACCAGCTGCGGCACCAGGTAGATCATCAGGAAGAAGGTGATCGCCACCACGACGGTGCCGACGAAGGCGGGATAGATCATGATGGTCTTGGTGTGCGATGCCATCTCGTCCTGCCATTTCAGCGATTCGGTGATGTGCAGGAGGACTTCCGGCAGGCGTCCGCTTTCTTCCCCGGCGTGGACAAGGCTGACGAATATCTTGTCGAATGCATCCGGGTGCTCCGCCATCGCCATGGAAAGCTTCTTGCCGCCTTCGATGGTTTCGATCAGGTTGGCGATGATCTCCCGGAAGCGCATGTCGCTCATGGTGTCGCGCAGATCGGCGAGGCTTTCCAGCAACGGCACGCTGGCGCGGGTAAGTTGTTCGAGATTGAAGAAGAAGGTGATCAGTTCGGGGCGTTTGATCTTGCCCCGCCCCATGCCGGATCTCCCGCTGTCCACCTTGGCGTCGATCAGGTCCAATCCGCTGCGCTTCAGACGCAACTCCAGGTCTATCGCGTTGGCCGCGTCCTGCAGTCCTTTGCTGGACCTTCCATGCTCGTCGATCGCCCGGTAGGAATAGAGTGCCATCACCCAAGCCTGTCGGTAAGATCCACCACGCGACTGACCTCCGCAAGCGAGGTGAGGCCTTGCTGGATGCGGCGGATGCCGTCTATCGCCAGCGGGCGGAACCCCTTGGAAAGGGCCGCCTCGCGGATCTGCCGCGTGCTGGCGCGATGCGAGACCAGGTCATCCAGGTCGTGGTCCATCTTGAGCAGTTCCATGATGGCTATGCGTCCGCTATAGCCCTGATGGCCGCAGGCGTCGCAGCCGGCGGCCCGGTACAGGGTGGTGTTGTCCTGATCGGGCGGGATCCCCAGCAGTTTGCGCTCCATCGCATCGGGCTGATAAGGGTATTTGCATTCCTTGCACAATACGCGCACCAGGCGCTGTGCCACGATACCGATGATGTTGCCGGCCATGATGTCCGGCAGGATGCCGATGTCGAGCAGGCGCGGGATCGCGCCGATGGCGGAGTTCGTGTGCAGCGTCGAATAGACCTGGTGGCCGGTCATCGCGGCGCGGAACGCCATCTCCGCGGTTGGGTGGTCGCGGATCTCGCCGACCAGGATGATGTCCGGATCCTGGCGCATCATGGAGCGGATACCGTTGGCGAAGTCCAGTTTGGCGGCTTCGTTGATCGAAGTCTGGCGGATCAGCGAGATCGGGTACTCGACCGGGTCTTCCAGGGTCATGATGTTGACCGTTTCGGTGTTGACGTGGTTCAGCACCGAATACAGCGTGGTGGTCTTGCCGCTGCCGGTCGGGCCGGTCACCAGCACGATGCCCTCCGGCTTGGCGATGATCATCTTGAGCATGCCGAGCGCGGTATCGTCCAGGCCGATCTGGTCGAGCGGCACGATGCCTTTTTGCCGGTCCAGGATGCGCAATACCAGGTTCTCGCCGTGCGTGGTGGGATGCGAGGCCACGCGGAAATCGATCGGCCGGCCGGACAGGCGCAGGGAGATGCGCCCGTCCTGCGGCGCGCGCGTCTCGGCGATGTTCATGCTGCTCATCACTTTCATGCGCACCACCATCGCCGGCCAGAAGCTCTTGTGCAGGCTGCGCACCTGGCGCAGCACACCGTCGATGCGGTAACGGATGCGCAGGAAGCTGCTTTCCGGCTCGAAGTGGATGTCGGAAGCGCCGCGCTGCACCGCCTCGGTCAGCAGCGCGTCGATCAGGCGCACCACCGGCTGGCTGAATTCGTTGACGCCGGATTGCAGCGCCTGGTATTCCATCTCGCCCGGCTCGATCTCGTGCAGGATGCCGTCGATGGAAAGCTCGAAGCCGTAGTACTGGTCTATCGCGCGCAGGATGTCGGATTCGCTGGCAAGCTGGGTGATCAGGTGGTATTCGTCCTTGAGCAGGGCGCGCACCTGGTCCAGCGCGATGATGTTGTCCGGGTCGGCGACCGCCAGGGTCAGGACGTGGCCGGCCTGGTTCACCGACAAGGGCAATAATTGATAACGCCGCGCGACATCCTTGGAGATGAGCGCCAGCGCGGCAGGGTCGATGATGATGGAGGCGAGGTCCACGCTCTCCTGCCCGAGATTCTCGGACAGCACGTCGCGGATGGTGGCTTCCGAGAGAAAGCCCAGGCGCACCAGCAGGCGCCCGAGTGGCTGGTGTGTCTTGCCCTGCTCCTGCAGGGCGATACGCAGCTGGTCGTCGCTGATCACACCCTTGTCGACCAGTATCCGTCCCAGCGGTTGTTGGAGTTGTGGTTCAGCCATGAAGAATTAGCGCGACAGATCCTGCACGCGTTGCGATATCTGCGCGTGGTCAAAACCCGCGCTGTGTGATTGGTCGAGTTGCATGGCGCGCTGGTAATGCTGCGCGGCCAGTCTTCCCTGTCCGAGGTGGTCGAGGCTGACCGCGAGATTGAAGGCGAATCCGGCATTGCCGGGTTCCAGCGTGTAAGCGTTGAAATAGGCCTGCTGTGCTTCACCCCAGCGCGATTGCTCGGCATACAGGTTGCCCAGTGCAAAATGCAGGGCGGCTGAATTGCCCTGTTCGCGCAGCAGGGTCTTCAGGCGGCTCTCGCTGTTCTCGCTATCCGCGCTCAATGCCGACATGCCGGCATTCGCGACCGCATTGCGCGGATCCAGCGCCAGAACGCGCGCGTAATACTGCGCTGCGATCGGGTCCTCGCCGCGCTGCTGGGCGATGGCTGCCAGCCCGAGCAACGCATCGGAGTTGTGCGCATCCTTCTTGAACATGTCCAGATACAGTTGTTGTGCTTCGTCCAGTTTGCCGTTCCGGTAAGCGAGGTAGGCGTCATCGAGCAATGGATCGACCAGCGGTTCGGTACTGCGCTGTTCGATACGCAGATCCGGGCGTGCCGCGCCGGTCCTGCGCTGCTGCGGGACTGCGGGGGCGCTTCCGGCAGGTGATGCGGCAGTCTGGCCGCCCGCACCGGGCCCCGCGGCTTCGCTCAAGGCAAGTTTGCCGGAGGGCGGCGTTTCCCGGATGCCGGCGGCGGGATCCGTTGCCCCCGTTGCGGCTATGCCCGGCACCAACGCGCTTTGCGGTGCGGCGGCAGGCTGCATCTGGGCAGGAGCAGGCGGTGCGCTGACAGGGCGCAGCGGTGCGGTATTGCTCGCGGAGTCGAGATACCAGAAGTAGCCCGCACCGGTTGCGAGCAGCAAGATCGTGCCGCCCAGGGCGAACAGCAGGTTGCGGTTGGGCAGCGCGCGCCCGGCCGGGGAGGGCGGGGATTTTGCGGCAAACAGGTTCTGCCCGGCGCTGCGCGCATGCTCGACCGGCTGTTGCGGGTCGGGCTCCCGTGCAGCCTGGTTCGGATGCTCTTCCAGGCTGAGTTCCAGGCTTGTGATGGTGCGATCCTCGTCCAGCGTGGATTGCGCTTGCTGCGATTTCTTGCGGGCGTCCAGGAGCAGGCTCATATCAAGGGTTGCCGCTAGCCGGTTCTTTGAAGAAGTTCTGATCCGGCAGCATGTCGCGATACGCGCTGAAATTGCCGGTGATGCTGGCATCCTTGATGACCACCGGGCGCAGGAAGATCACCAGTTCGGTTTTTTGCAGGACGTTGTTGCGGTTCTTGAACAGTTCGCCTGCGAGCGGAATGTCGGCCAGACCGGGGATGGAGTCGGTATTGTTGTTCGCTTCGTCCTGCATCAGTCCGCCCATCACCGCGATCTGGTTGTTCTCGATCTTCAGTATCGATTCCATCTCGCGCGTCGAGGTCACGGGGATCCGGCTGGCCACGGTCAATGAGGGATTCGGGTCGTTGACATAACCGAGCAGGCGGGAGATCGACGGGCGCAGGTTGATCTGCACCGTATCGCTGTCATTGATCTGCGGGGTCACACTCATGGTGAAACCGATCGGCACGGTGTTGGCGGTGGTGGTGTAGGTGGTGACCGAGCTGGTCTGGTTGGTCGTGGTGTCCGCCTTGATGGTGAAGTACACCAGATTGTCCACCACGCGCAGCATGGCGGTCTGGTTGTTCATCACGCTCAGTTTCGGGCTGGACAACACCTTCACCGTGCCGAACGATTCCAGCAGGGAGACCGATGCGGAAAGGTTGCCCAGCCGGGAGGTGGGGTTCAGGTAATCGAGAACAAAGAGGCTCGCGGCATTGCTGGCTACCAGGCCTGTCCCGGCGCCGGTCTGGCCGGTCGCCGCCTGCCTCAGCTGGAAGCCGGTGCCGCCGCGCTGCAATAACGACCAGTTGATACCCTGCTGATATTGGTCGTTCAAGCGCACTTCGACCACGGTGGCCTCGATCAGGACCTGCCTGCGCGCATTGGCCATGATCTGGTCGACGAATTCCTGGATCTTCTCATGCTGCTTGCCGGTGGCGCGCACGGTGATGATGCCGTTCTCCGGGTTGGGGATAACTGTCCCTTTTTGCTGTGTTGCGAAATCTTGGCAATTCCCGCTGCTTTCAGTCTGCTGACCAGCCGCTGTTTTCCCGGATACCTTCTGATTGCCCTCCCCACTAGTTGCGGAGCCTTCAAACACAGAGGATGACTGTACGCCAGATTTTCCGCTGCCAGCGGCGGAAGATTCTAATTTATTTACTTGTGCGCTTTGAACAGATCCACCACATTTCCTGCCACCCAAAATAATGTCTTGATCTGTTTCGCGCAGGATGTCCTTGATGTTCTGGATCAGGGTTTCCCAGAAATGGTTCTTGGAGGTGTTCTTGATGGCGAGCGAGGAATTGTTGCCGGCTGTCCCCGTTGCGCCACCCGCGGACGCGCCCGAGCCGACCTGTGTTGCATTGGCCATCGCACCTTCCGTGTCGCGCGCCATGTTCACATAGTCGATCTTGTAGTGGCGCAGGTAGGGCGTGTCCGGCATCACGATCAGGTTGCCGTTGTCCAGT
>JBGARW010000015.1:0-37647 GCA_044230015.1 Gallionella sp.
CCTTGCCCATGATGGAATCGCAGGCATCCAGACACAGGCCGCAAGTGATGCAGCCCAATTGTTGCCCGTCGCGGATATCCACGCCGGTCGGGCACACCTGCACGCACTGGAAGCAATCCACGCAGTCGCCACCCTGCACCGCCCAGTCCCCCGGCCCCTTGCGGTGCATCTTGCCGCGCGGCTCACCGCGCCTGAAGTCGTAGGCCGGCAATATCGTCTGCGAATCCGTCATCACGCCCTGGATGCGCGCGTAGGGGCACATCCACATGCAGACCTGTTCGCGCAGCAGCCCGGCCAGAATATACGTCCCGAGGCAGATCGTGATCAGCGTCACCCAGCCCACCAGCGGCAACCGGAGATGCGCCAGATCCCTCCAGTAATCATAGGCGTCCACGAACCAGATCGAGAAACTGATGCCTGTGACAAGGGAGATCAACATCCAGAGAGAATGCTTGACGGATTTCTTCCGTATCTTCTCCGTATTCCATGGGGCGGCATCCAGTTTGCGCCGTGCATTGGGGTTGCCCTCGATCTTTTCTTCTATCCAGGTGAACCAGTCGGTCCACGCGGTCTGGAAACAGAAAAAACCGCACCATACCCGCGAAGCCACCGAGGTCACCGCAAACAGCACCATCGCCAGCAACAACAGCAGGAGCGACAACATCCAGATATCCTGCGGGAGGACCGTCAGGTTGTAGAAGTGGAACTGGCGATGCTCGATATCGAACAGGATGGCCTGCCTGCCGTTCCAGCGCAGATAGGGAACGATGAAGAACAGCAGGTAGAGCGATTGGCTATAGTTCTTTACGGTGCGGAAAAAGCCCGGCATGCGCTTGGCATGGATGGTCTTGTCGCCCGTATTGACGTTCCAGTGCTCGAGCTCCTGGTAGATCCCCGTGACGGTGCCGGCCTCTCTTTGTCCTGTTTCCCTGTCCACGCTCTCGCTCCTGGCCGATCCGCCAGGTCACCCGGGGTCATGCCGTTCCAAAATCGGTAAATATGCGCGTATTGTAACCATTGTTCATCACGTTCCGGCTCCGGAATACCCGGTTCCCGCAATGAAAAAAGGAGGAGATCTGACTCTCCTCCTTCCGACTCCGGCACGAGGCCTACCTGCCGCCCTCGCCTCTGGTCGCGTTACTGCAGCTCACATGGAGCAGCCGCGCCCTCACTGCAAAGGCGCCCGCCATGCAGACGACCACTCCGAAGAACACTGCGTCCTGGTCCACCTCATGCCCTATTCAGGCGCTGCCTGTGCGTAATGCTCTTACCCATCGGCGCGAACCGCGCCTACTTTGATGCTGCCGTCGATGCTGTGGCCGCTGTTCCTGCCGGTACGTCGGCCTGCCCGCCGCCGAACTTGTACACATATACCGCCAGCTTCTTGATCTCGGCGTCGGTCAGCTTCCCCGCTTCCTTGAACGACGGCATGACCGCCACACGACCCTGAGCATCACCGGAATTCACGCCGTAGGCGATGGTGCGCTTGATACCCTCGACGGAACTTTCGAAACGCCAGACCTTGTCTGCCAGGTTGGCCGCACCCATGGCCTGCATACCCTTGCCGTCCTCGCCGTGGCAGGCCGTGCAGCCCTTCCCCGCGAACAGCGGCGTGGAGGTGGGCTGGCCTTTCGCGACCGCGTTGGCCAGCGTGTCGATCTCGGCGGCGGTCAGCATGTCCTTGTGCGCCATCATCATGCCCTGGCGACCCGCTTCGATGGATGCATGGATATCCTCGATCTTGCCGCCATACAGCCAGTCGTCGTCGTTCAGGATCGGCGCAAACAGCCCCTCCTTGTCATATGTACCGACACCATTGGTGCCGTGACAGGCGGCGCAGTTGTCGCCGAACAGCACCTTGCCGGAACGGGTGACGTACTCGGTCAGCTCGCTATCCGCAAGAATGGCCGCTGGCGTCATGTCCTTGAGCCTGGTTTCGAATTTGCCGCGTACCGCATCCACCTCGCCCTTGTCGGCCTCCATTTCCTTGATCGCCGTCCAGCCGCCGACGCCCTTGAAGAAGCCGCCTGTCGTGGCGAACGGGATGGACGGGTAGTATATCCAGTACACCACCACGAACAACGCGCTGGCAGCCAAGCCCAGCATCCACCATTTGGGCGGCTGGTTGGTGAAGTCCGCCAGATCATCGTCCCACACATGGCCGGTCGTCGGCGTACCCGATTCGTCGTGTCTCTCGCTCATCTTTTCTCTCCCGCGTTGATAGTGCCTTCGTCATCCAGCGCCATACCGCGCTGTGACTCGAACATGTCCTTGTTGGCCGGACGGAACACCATGACATAGACCGTCACCATGCCGATGAATGCGACCAGGGAAAGGAACACCCCTATCCAGTCATTCACGGACATCGCGGCGACATCCATGCCCAGGTAGCCCAGTAACTTAGTCACGGTAATTCACGCCTTCCTCGAACTTGATGTGGTTGCCCATGCCCTGCAGGTAGGCGACCAGCGCGTCCAGGTCGGTCTTGCCTTCCAGCTGCGCCTTCGCGCCGCTGATGTAGGCATCCGTATAGATGTCCCTGGGCACCGGATTGAACGGCATCATGGTCATGACCTTCAGGGTTTGCACGGTCTCGTCCACGTTCACCGGCATCTTTTCCAGCCAGTGGTAGTTGGGCATGACCGACTCGGGCACGACCTCGCGCGGATATTTCAGGTGGCGGCGATGCCACTCGTCCGAATATTTGCCTCCCACGCGCGCCAGGTCCGGACCGGTGCGCTTGGAACCCCACTGGTAGGTATGGTCGTACATGGATTCCTCCGCGATCGAGTAATGGCCATAGCGGTCCTTCTCGTCACGGAACGGGCGGATCATCTGCGAATGGCACAAGAAACAGCCTTCGCGGATATAAACCGCGCGCCCGGCCGTTTCCAATGCCGTGTATGGACGCACGCCATCGCCCGGCCGCCAGTCTTCCAGCGTCTTGTGCTCGGATGTGGCGGGACTCCAGACAATCTTGTCCATCGAAACCACATTGCCTTTGTCATCCTTGTGCGCCGTGCCGTTATACGTGCCGTCACCGCCGCCCAGCGCGGTGTTCGGCAGATAGAACAACGGCACGATCTCCACGATGCCGCCGACCGCCAGGGTGATGGCGGTCAATACGAACATCAGGACGGTGCTGCGCTCGACCTTGTCCTGCAATCTGGTCGAATAGATCTTGTCGTGGTCGGACATGTTCACTCCTTATGCGTTGGCAGGAACGGCGTTGGTCCCGCGCGCAACGTTTGCCTGCCGCACGGTCATAACGATGTTGTACAGGGCTATCCACGCGCCCAGGTTGAAGATCATCCCGCCGATGGCGCGCATCGCGTAGTACGGGTGCATCGCGGACACGGATTCGACGAAAGTGTAGGTCAGCGTGCCGTACTCGTCGTAATCGCGCCACATCAGACCCTGCATGATGCCGGACACCCACATCGCCACGACATAGACCACCGTGCCGATGGTCGCCAGCCAGAAATGCACGTTGACCAGATTCTCGGAGTACATCTTCTCCACGCCGTAGAGCTTCTTGATCATGTGGTACATCGCGCCATAGGAAACCATCGCCATCCAGCCCAGCGCGCCGGAGTGCACGTGCCCCACGGTCCAGTCGGTGTAGTGGGACAGTGCGTTCACGGTCTTGATCGACATCACCGGGCCTTCAAAGGTGGACATCGCGTAGAACGCCAGGGAAACCACCAGGAAACGCATGATGTAGTCGGTACGCAACCTGTCCCACGCGCCGGACAGCGTCATCATGCCGTTCATGGCGCCGCCCCAGGACGGGATGATCATCGCCAGGGAGACCGCCGCGCCCAGGGAGCCGGTCCAGTCAGGCAGGGCGGTATATTGCAGGTGGTGGGCGCCCAGCCATACATAACCGAAGGTCAATGCCCAGAAGTGCAATACAGACAGGCGGTAGGAGAACACCGGGCGGTTCGCCTGCTTGGGCACGAAGTAGTACATGATCCCCAGGAAGCCGCCGGTCAGGTAGAAACCCACCGCGTTGTGACCCCACCACCACTGGATCATGGCATCCTGCACGCCGGAGAAGATAGCGTAGGACTTGGTCAGGCTGACCGGAATGGCAAGGCTGTTCACGACATGCAGGTAGGTGATCATGATGATCATGCCCATGGTGAACCAGTTTGCCACGTAGATGTGCGAAGTCTTGCGGATCGCGACGGTCATGATGTGGTTCAGGCCGAACGACAGCCAGACTATCGCGATCAGGATGTCGATCGGCCATGCCAGCTCGGCGTACTCCTTGCCCTGCGACATGCCCAGCGGGAGGGTGATCACGGCCAGCACGATGATCAGGTTCCACCCCCAGAAGGTGAACCATGCCAGACCGTTGCTCCACAGCCTGGTCGCGCCGGTGCGCTGCACCATATAGAAGCCGCTTCCCATCAGCACGCAGCCGCCGAACGCGAAGATCACCGCGTTGGTGTGCAGCGGGCGCAAGCGCCCGAAAGTGAGCTCGGGGATGTCGAAGTTCAGGAACGGCCATGCCAGTTCCGACGCGATCCACACGCCCAGCAGCGTGCCCACCACAGCATAGATGGCGGCGGCGATGGTGAACCATCGGACCACCTCCATATCGTATTTCACCGGTGTTGCTTGAGATGCCTCCATGATGCCTCCAGGGAACTAATTAAGAACAATGCCGGCGCGCGGCAACACAACTACTGGAACGGTCTGGGACGCGGTGTCTTGTCCGTGGACGGTGGCAAGATCGGCAGCTTGAAATCGGGCTGCTTGCCGGTGAGCGTCTTCAGGAAGGCGACGATCTTGCCGATCTCATCCTTGCTGAAGCTGCGGCCAAGCTGCAGCCTCCCCATCGTATCCACCGCCTCCTCCAGGGTCCAAGCGGCACCGTCGTGGAAGTAGGGATAGGTCAATTCGACATTGCGCAGCACCGGCACCTTGAAGGTCATGCGATCGGCCTCTTGCCTGGTGACCGCGATCCTCCCTTCCGCCTTGCTGGCGGTCTTGTAGGTCTCAAATAAGCCGAATTTCTGGAACGACCCGCCACCCACGGCAGTCCCGTTGTGGCAACCCACACAACCCGACTCCTTGAAAAGCCTGTAGCCGGCCAGTTCGGTGCCGTTCAGCGCCTTCTTGTCGCCCTTCAGCCATTTGTCAAAGCGTGAATCGGGCGTGACCAGGGTCTCCTCAAAGGCTGCGATGGCATCGGTCACCATGCCGATCTTGATGTCATCCGACCCGAACACCCGCCTGAATTCGGCGCGATACTGCGGAATGGAATGCAACACCTCCACTGCCAGTTCGTGGGTGAAGGCCATTTCCCCGGGGTTGGCGATGGGGCCGCCCGCCTGCTCTTTCAGATCCTTGGCGCGTCCATCCCAGAACTGCGCCAGGTTCATGTTCGAGTTCAGCACGGTAGGTGCATTGATCGGACCCTGTTGCCAGTGGTCGCCGATCGACGTTTGCAGATTGTCCGTGCCGCCCATGCTCAGGTTGTGGCAGGAATTACAGGAAATGAAGCCGGACTTGGACAGCCGGGGATCGAAGAACAGCTTTTTGCCCAGATCCACCATCGCCTTGTTCTTGACGGATGCCGGCCGGATAGGCTGGATCGGTTCGCCAGCCTGCGCCGCCGCCCCGAATGCCTGGATTGAAACCACTATCAGTGCTGCTGCCAAAGCCCCAAGTTTCATGATCATTCCTTTCATAAGGCAAGAAACACAAGAACGGACTCAAACTTTGTGGTGCAACAACCAACGCCGGCATAGTGTAGTGCACCTTTCCCCGATAGGAAAGACAATTGCCCGACCCGGTCTGCCCGGATGTTCAAGTACCGCCAGAATGCCCGCCCTCCGGCAGGACACCAATACCTTCGAATACGCGCCGTCGATCCCGTACAAATATGACCTGCACCGCAAAAAAAGGGCCGTTTGCAACAGGGAGGTTCGCACAAACGGCCCGCATATGCACGCAATGCAACGTACAGGGAGGGAAAGCAAGCTGATACGGAATCTTTACTTTTCGCATTCTCTGCCCGGAAGCCGGAGAAAACCCTGACGCACGTCAACCTTCTTGCTCGACAGGCAAAAAGGAAGGCGGGGCGATGGCGCTACCGGAAGATCAGCGGGGGTGGGGCGTGCGCAACAGCGGAATGACCTGCGCAGTCGCCGGATAGGGCTCGCGCGCGATGCTGCTCAGGCGTTTGAGGTCGTTCAGGATGATGTATCTGCGTTCGCTGGTAATCACCCCATCCTCCTGGAAGCGTGTGAAGGTGCGGCTGACGGTCTCCTCGGCGATACCCAGATAATTGCCGATGTCTCCGCGAGACATGCTCAGGTTGAATTGCGTGGGAGAATAGTTGCGCATGGCGAAACGCCGCGACAGTGAGAGCAGGTAGGTCGCCAGCCGCTCCTCGGCATTCTTTTTCCCGAGCAGCAGCATCAACTCCTGGTTGTGCTTGATCTCCCTGCTCATCATCTTGAGCATCTGGTAATGCACCGACGGGATCTGCCGCGCCAGCTCCTCAAAGCAATCCACGGAGATCTCGCACACCGATGCGGTTTCCAGCGCCACGGCTTCACAGTTGTGGCGTTTCTCGTCGATGGCGTTCAGCCCGAGCAGTTCGCCCGGGACATGGAAGCCGGTGATCTGCAGGCGGCCGTCATCGGTGGAGATATAGGTCTTGACCGATCCGCTGCGGATGGCGTAGACGCAGGTGAACGCTTCGCCTACGCGGTAGAGCGCCTCTCCGCGCTTGAGCAGGCGCTTCCTCTTCACATAGCGGTCGAGCAGCGCCGTATCGGCGCTGTCCAGCCCCATGGGCAGGCAAAGCTGGTAAAGCCCGCAATTCTGGCAGGATATCGCAACACAGCCCGATTCTTGCAACGCTTGGCGCGTCATAATCACTCCGCTCAAATCAAAAATTCCGCCGCGCGATCCGATGGATGGACACGGCAGCCGACAGGGGTTCCGGTGCGGCGCACCTGACACTGTGAAAATATACCTTAAACAGGGTTCTCAACTACAGGATTTTGTGCGATCGCCGGTCATGCGGACCCTTCCCGGGGTTGTGCTCGCGACCCCCCGTAATGCTGCAACAGCCGGAGCATGGCGGAAGCCTTGTCCAGCGTCTCCTGGTATTCCGCCGCCATGTCCGAGTCCGCCACGATCCCGCCGCCCGCCCAGCAATGGATCCTGTCGTTACCATGCACCAGCGTGCGAATGGCGATGTTGCTGTCCATATTGCCGTCAAAGCCGATATAGCCGATGGCCCCGCAATAGACCCCGCGCCGGTCCGGCTCCAGCTGCTCGATGATCTGCATGGCGCGCAGTCACGGAGCCGCCCGGGAAACAATCGCGCAGTACGTCCAGCGCGTCACGCCCCGCCGCGATCCGCCCTTCCACCGTGCTGACCAGGTGATGCACATTGGCAAAACTCTCCACCCTGAACAATTCCGGCACATGCACCGAACCCGGCATGCAGCTCTTGCCCAGATCGTTGCGCAGCAGATCCACGATCATCAGGTTCTCCGCGCGGTCCTTGGGGTGGCCGCGCAATTCTTCGGCAAGCAGGCGATCCTGCTGCGCGTCGCCGCTGCGCGGGCGGGTACCCTTGATCGGCCTGGTCGTCACCTTGCCGTCTTGCACACTGACAAAGCATTCCGGCGAGGCGCACAGGATCCGGGCATGCGGCAGATTCAGGAAGGCCGCATAGGGCGCGGGGCTCAGGCCGCGCAACGCGAGGTAGGCGCCGAACGCATCACCGTCCGCCTGCGCGCTGAAACGTTGCGCGAGATTGATCTGGTAGCAGTCGCCCGCCTGCAGATATTCCCGCACCGTCGCGAAAGCGGCCGCATAGCCTTCGGGCGTGAAGTTCGAGACGATCTCTCCGCGCACATGGAAGGTGTCTGCGGGAAGCGGCGGAAGATCCCGCAGGCGCAGCAATATTCGCGGCAGCGACTCCGCCGTCCCGGGAAAGCGCCGATGCGACACCAGACATGCCGTATGCTGCCGGTGGTCCAGCACGACCGCCCAGTCGTAGATGCCCACCGCCATGTCCGGTAACTGCACGGCAGTATGCGCGATGTCCGGCAGCGCCATGAGCCGGCGCGCCAGATCGTAACCCCAGTAGCCCAGCGCGCCGCCGGCAAACGGCACACCCGCGACCGGCGCGACCGGTTCGCCCAGTGCGCCGCGCAGCAAGGCAAAGGGATCACTCTCCTTCGAGTCGCGATCCAGCGTCAATGTGCGATGCGGCGCGGCAGCCAGGATGTCATAGCGCGCCGTCCCGCCGCTATCCAGCCACACCGCCCAGGGCAGATCCGCCAGCGCGGCGTAATAGCGCGCGGCATCGGGTCGGTAGGGCAACGGGACGCAATAGAAGCTCATCGCTTGATCGTGGGATAACGTCGGCACTCAAAACACTCGGAACGGGGCCGTGCCTGCCATCAGCCGGCCCGCAGGGGCGATGATAACATCGCAACCGGGCATGCCGGCTGGCGGCACTGACGCCGCATACTGCATGTCGGCATGGGAGGATGCGCACGCGCCGATGATTCCCCGCATGATAAAATCCGCGCTCATCCTCCAGGCCGGACACCATGCCACACAAACCCCACCCCATTGAAGCCCTGCTGCGCCAGCGCATCCTGATCCTCGACGGCGCGATGGGCACGATGATCCAGCGTTACAAGCTGACCGAGGAGCATTATCGCGGCACGGAGCCGTTCGGCGACTACCGGGGGGCGCACAGGACTTTTGCCGGCCACCCGATCGACGTGAAGGGCTGCAACGACCTGCTGCTGCTGACCCAGCCGCATATCATCGGCGGCATCCACCGCGAGTATCTGGAAGCGGGTGCGGACATACTGGAGACCTGCACCTTCAACTCCACCTCCATCTCGATGGCGGACTACGGGATGCAGCATCTGGTTTATGAGCTGAACGTCGCCGGCGCAAAGCTGGCGCGCGCGCTGTGCGACGAGTTCACCACACCGGACAAGCCGCGCTTCGTCGCGGGCGTGCTCGGCCCGACCGGACGCACCGCCTCGATCTCGCCGGACGTGAACGACCCCGGCGCGCGCAACGTCACCTTCGACGAACTGGTGGAAAGCTACGCCGAGGCGACGCGCGGCCTGCTCGACGGCGGCGCCGATCTTTTGATGGTGGAGACCATCTTCGACACGCTCAACGCCAAGGCCGCGCTGTTCGCCATCGAGCGCCACTTCGGGCAGCACGGCGTGAGGGTCCCGATAATGATCTCGGGCACGATCACAGACGCATCCGGACGCACGTTATCCGGACAGACCACCGAGGCGTTCTGGAACTCTCTGAGCCATGCCAGGCCGCTGTCCATCGGCCTGAACTGCGCGCTGGGCGCGGAACTGATGCGGCCCTATGTCGAGGAGATGTCACGCGTGGCAAGCTGCCATGTCAGCGCGCATCCCAATGCCGGGCTGCCCAATCCGTTGTCCGAGACCGGCTATGACGAGACGCCGGAAACCACCGCGCGGCTGGTGAAGGAATTCGCCACCAGCGGTTTCCTCAACATCGCGGGCGGCTGCTGCGGCACGTCTCCCGCGCACATCAGGGCGATCGCCGGCGCGCTCAAGGGCGTGCCGCCGCGCAAGCTGCCGGCCATCGATAAGAAGCTGCGCCTGTCCGGTCTGGAACCGTTCAGCGTCGGCGACGACTCGCTGTTCGTCAACGTCGGCGAGCGCGCCAACGTCACCGGTTCGGCCAAGTTCAAGCGCCTGATCCTCGAAGGCCAGTACGACGAGGCGCTGGAAGTCGCCAAACAGCAGGTCGAGACCGGCGCGCAGGTGATCGACATCAACATGGACGAGGCGATGCTGGACGGCGAGGCCGCGATGGCGAAGTTCCTCAACCTCATCGCCTCGGAACCCGACATCGCCAGGGTGCCGCTGATGATCGACTCCTCCCGGTGGAACATCATCGAGGCGGGCCTCAAGTGCGTGCAGGGCAAGCCCATCGTCAATTCGATCTCGCTCAAGGAAGGCGAGGAGAACTTCATCAAGTACGCCACGCTGGTGCGCCGCTACGGCGCGGCGGCGGTGGTGATGGCCTTCGACGAACAGGGCCAGGCCGACACCTTCAAGCGCAAGACCGAAATCTGCAAGCGCAGCTACGACATCCTGGTGAACAAGGTCGGCTTCCCGCCCGAGGACATCATCTTCGACCCGAACATCTTCGCCATCGCCACCGGCATCGAGGAACACGACAACTACGCGGTGGACTTCATCGAGGCCACGCGCTGGATCAGGCAGCACCTGCCTTACGCCAAGGTGAGCGGCGGCGTATCCAACGTGTCGTTCTCGTTCCGCGGCAACGAGCCGGTACGCGAGGCGATCCACACGGTGTTCCTGTATCACGCCATCAAGGCCGGCATGAACATGGGCATCGTCAACGCCGGACAGCTCGGCGTGTACGAGGACATCCCCGGGGAGCTGCGCGATGCGGTGGAAGACGTGGTGCTGAACCGCAGCCCCGACGCGGGCGACAGGCTGGTTGCGCTCGCCGAGACGGTCAAGGGCGGCGGCAAGGCGCAGGTCGAAGACCTGGCATGGCGCAAGGGCACAGTGCAGGAACGCATCACCCACGCGCTGGTGCGCGGCATCACCACCTTCATCGTCGAAGACACCGAGGAGGCGCGCCTGCAAGCCAAGTTCCCGGTCGAGGTGATCGAAGGCCCGCTGATGACCGGCATGAACGTGGTCGGCGACCTGTTCGGTGCGGGCAAGATGTTCCTGCCGCAGGTGGTGAAATCGGCGCGCGTGATGAAGCAGGCGGTGGCGCACCTCGTGCCCTATATCGAAGCCGAGAAACTGCGCACCGGCAACAGCAGCGCCAAGGGCAGGATCGTGATGGCGACGGTCAAGGGCGACGTGCATGACATCGGCAAGAACATCGTCGCCGTGGTGCTGCAGTGCAACAACTTCGAGGTGCTGGACCTGGGCGTGATGGTGCCCTGCCAGCAGATCCTCGATGCCGCAAGGGTGCACAAGGCCGACCTCATCGGCCTGTCCGGGCTGATCACGCCGTCGCTCGAGGAGATGGCGCATGTCGCCAGGGAGATGGAGCGGCAAGGCTTCACCATCCCGCTGATGATCGGCGGCGCGACCACGTCGCGCGTGCATACCGCGGTGAAGATCGAGCCCCACTACCAGAATGGCCCCACCATCTATACCGTTGACGCCTCGCGCGCGGTGGGCGTGTGCAGCAACCTGCTCTCCACCACCCTGCGCGACGATTACGTCGCGGGCATCAAGGCCGACTACGCGCAGGCGCGCGAACAGTTCGAGGGCCGCAAGGAGAAAGCCGTGCATGTCCCGCTGGCCGAGGCGCGCGCGCACTCCCTGAAGACCGACTGGAAGAGATACGCCCCGCCCGAACCAAAGATGCTCGGCGTGCACAGACTGGAGGATTACCCCATCGGCATCCTCGTGGACTCCATCGACTGGACGCCGTTCTTCCACGCCTGGGAACTGTCCGGGCGCTACCCGAAGATATTGCAGGACGCGACGGTGGGCGAGGAGGCGCGCAAGCTGTTCGCCGACGCCCGGGCGATGCTGAAGAAGATCGTCGCGGAGAAATGGCTCACCGCGAACGCCGTGTTCGGGCTGTTCCCGGCGAACTCGGTGAACGACGACATCGAGATCTACACCGACGAGTCGCGCAAAACAGTGGCGATGGCCTGGCACAACCTACGTCAGCAGACGAAGAAGCCCAATGACATCCCGAACTATTGCCTCGCCGATCTCGTCGCGCCGAAGAAGGCCAGGGTCAAGGACTACATCGGCGCGTTCGCGGTCACCGCGGGCATCGGCATCGAGGAACACCTGAAAAGATTCGAGAAGCAGCACGACGACTACAGCGCGATCCTGCTCAAATCGCTGGCCGACCGCCTCGCCGAGGCCTTCGCCGAGCACCTGCACCTGCGCGTGCGCCGCGAGTTCTGGGGCTACGCGGCAGACGAGAAGCTGGACAACGACGCGCTGATCGCCGAAAAATATCGCGGCATCCGCCCCGCTGCGGGCTACCCCGCCTGCCCCGACCATACCGAGAAGGGGCCGTTGTTCGAGCTGCTGCAGGCGCCGCAGAACGCGGGCATCACGCTGACTGACAGCTTCGCCATGCTGCCCACCGCGGCAGTGAGCGGCTTCTACCTCGCGCATCCGCAGGCGCAATACTTCGCCACCGGCAAGATAGCCAAGGATCAAGTCGCAGACTACGCCAGGCGCAAGGGCTGGACGCTGGAAGAGGCGGAACGCTGGCTGGCCCCGGTGTTGGGGTATTAATGTACATATTTCAGTTGCACCATACATGGAGAAATTGAAACATGAACTATTCTTTCCTTGATTTAGCCAAAGATGTTCTCTCTATTTCTGAAAAACCACTGACCTATCAAGAAATATGGGAAATTGGCAAAGGAAGAGGCTTTACAGAAAAAATACAAACTGCTGGTTTAACTCCATGGCAGACATTGGGTGCAAGGCTTTATATTGAGGTTCGTGATAACGAAGAATCAATTTTTATCAAGGTTGGAAAGCGACCAGCACGTTTTTTTCTAAGGAGCCGTGCGGCCGAAATCAAGTCTGACACCATAAGCAACATCGAAAAAGAGGAATCCGTAAAAACAGAAAAGAAAACCAGCTTTAATGAAAGGGCGCTCCACCCGTTACTCACCTATTTCGTTTATGCCAATCCAGCTTTTAATCGCGGCAAGTCAATTTTTACTAAAACGATCTACCACGAGAAATCAACTAAGTCAGGCTACAACGAGTGGATTCATCCAGATATTGTTGGTTTCTACTTGCCTCTCGAAGATTGGAGGCCAAGTGTTATCGAATTCAATAGGCTTTCCGATAATAACTCTCTCAAGCTGTTCTCATTCGAACTCAAGAAATCGCTAAACAAGGCAAACTATCGTGAGGCTTACTTTCAGGCTGTTTCAAACTCGTCGTGGGCTCACGAGGGTTGGTTAGCAGCACCGAATATTTTACAGGATGACGATTTTCTTTCAGAACTCGAAAGGCTTGCTTCTTCCTTTGGTATTGGAATTATTCAGCTAAATCTCAAAGATATCGATAGCTCGAAAATTCTATACCCAGCAAAGTCAAAAGCATCTCTCGATTGGGAAACAATAAATAAGCTTTGTGAGCAAAACCCTGATTTCAACAAGTTCCTTGAGGACGTCAAAATCGACTTCGAATCAAAGCGTATCCATAAAACTGAATATGACGAGGTGCTTCAGGATATTGATACTTATATCTCAAACAAGCTAGAAAAATGAAACGCATCACTTTCTTGCCGCTGGCCCTGCTGCTGACCGGCATCTTTTCAACCCCGGCTTACTCTGAACAAGCCAAGACACAGAAGGAAGGACGCAACATGACCGAACTGATCAAGACCGACAACAAGCTGGGCGAAGGCACGGAAGCCAATGCCGGGCATCACGTGACCGTGCACTACACCGGCTGGCTATATGAAGAGAGTGCACCGGGGAACAAGGGCAGGAAGTTCGACAGTTCGCGCGACCGCAACGACCCGTTCGATTTTCCGCTCGGCGCCGGTCACGTCATCAAGGGCTGGGACCAGGGCGTGGCAGGCATGAAGGTCGGCGGGCAACGCACGCTGGTCATCCCGGCGCAGCTCGGCTACGGCGCGCGCGGCGCGGGCGGGGTGATCCCGCCGAATGCGACGCTGGTGTTCGACGTGGAACTGCTGGCGGTACGATAGGCCGCCCTCCCCCCAACCGTTCCTTGACTCCGGAGAACCCCCTGATGAAACGCACCCTGTTCCTGCCGCTGGCCCTGCTGCTGACTGCCGGCATCTTTTCGATCACCGCCTGCTCCGAAAAGGCCGCAACGCAAACGAGGACCGGCGGCGTGGCCGAACTGGTCAAGAACGACACCAAACCGGGCGAAGGCGCCGAGGCGGTCGCCGGACGCAACGTGTCGGTACATTACACCGGCTGGCTGTACGACGAGGCCGCTCCCGGCCACAAGGGCAAGAAGTTCGACAGCTCGCGCGACCGCGGCCAGCCGTTCGGATTCCCGCTCGGCGCGGGGCGCGTCATCCGCGGCTGGGACCAGGGCGTAGCGGGCATGAGGGTCGGCGGACAGCGCACGCTGGTCATCCCGGCACACCTCGGATACGGACCGATCGGGGCCGGCGAGGCGATCCCGCCCTTTGCGACGCTGGTATTCGAGGTTGAGCTGGTGGGCGTCGACTGACGGCGCTCTCATGCGATGAACCTGATCTCGCACCCGCTGCTGGTCACGGCGCTGATGCTCGCCGTGTCCAACCTGTTCATGACCTTCGCGTGGTATGCGCACCTCAAGAACATGGTGAGCTCGCCCTGGTATGTCGCTGCCCTCGTGAGCTGGGGCATCGCGCTGTTCGAATACCTGATCCAGGTGCCGGCGAACCGCATCGGCTACACCGCGCTGAACCTCGGGCAACTGAAGATCCTGCAGGAGGTTGTCACGCTGTCGGTGTTCGTGCCGTTCGCGGTGCTGTACATGAACCAGCCGCTCAAGCTGGACTACCTGTGGGCGGCGCTGTGCCTGATGGGCGCGGTGTATTTCATCTTTCGGGCATGAGCCATGAGCAGACATATCCATATCCTCGGCATCTGCGGCACCTTCATGGGCGGCATCGCGGCCATCGCCAGACAGGCGGGCTACCGCGTGACCGGCTGCGATGCCAACGTCTATCCGCCGATGAGCACGCAACTGGAGGCACAGGGCATAGCGCTCATCGAGGGTTTCGGCATGGAGCAACTCGACCTCAGGCCGGACATGTTCGTCATCGGCAACGTGGTGTCGCGCGGCAATCCGCTGATGGAGGAGATCCTCAACCGCGGCCTGCCCTACGTCTCCGGCCCGCAATGGCTTGCCGAAAATATTTTGCGGCACGGGGACGAGGGTAGTCGAGCCGCGAGCGAGCACGCGACAAAGCGATCGGAGCGCACAGTAGCGGAGACGAGTACTCCCAAGTGGGTGCTCGGCGTGGCGGGCACACACGGCAAGACCACGACCTCTTCGATGCTTGCCTGGATACTGGAATACGCGGGACTGAATCCCGGCTTCCTGGTCGGCGGCGTGCCGCAGAACTTCGGCATCTCGGCACGGCTGACCGACTCGCCCTTCTTCGTCATCGAGGCGGATGAATACGACACGGCCTTCTTCGACAAGCGCTCCAAGTTCGTGCACTACCGCCCGCGCACCGCGATCCTCAACAACCTGGAATTCGACCACGCCGACATCTTCCCGGATCTGGCAAGCATCGAAACGCAGTTCCACCATCTGGTGCGCACCGTGCCCGGCAACGGCTTGGTCGTATGCAACGGGCGCGAGGAATCGCTGACGCGCGTATTAAAGCGCGGCTGCTGGACACCCGTGGAGAGATTCGGCAATGACGCAGCAGGCTGGAACATCGACGCGGATGATCGCGTGACGCTGAACGGTGTATCGCAGGGTACGCTCGAATGGGACTTGCTCGGCGAGCACAATCGCATGAACGCGCTCGCCGCGCTCGCCGCCGCGCGCCATGCCGGCGTGCCGGTCGCGCAGGGACTGGCTGCGTTAAGCGGGTTCAAGAACGTGAAGCGGCGCATGGAGGTGCGCGGCACGGTCAACGGCATCACCGTGTACGACGACTTCGCGCACCACCCCACCGCGATCGACACCACAGTCGCCGGACTGCGCCGCAAGGCGGGCAGCGCAAGGATATTGGCGGTGCTGGAGCCGCGCTCCAACACGATGAAGCTCGGCGTGATGAAGGACGCGCTGCCCGGCAGCCTGAAGGACGCCGACCTGGTGTTCTGCTATGCCGGAAACCTCGGCTGGGACGCGCACGGCGCGCTTGCCCCGCTGGGCGGGAAGGCGATGGTGAAGGACGACCTCGACGAACTGGTCGAAGCCATCGCCGCCACAGCCAGGCCGGGCGACCACGTCCTGGTGATGAGCAACGGCGGGTTCGGCGGGATACACGAGAAACTGCTGAAACGCCTGGCATAAGCTGCCGCGCGCCCGGACCGGCGGCATGCCCCACCCTTACGATCCCGATTCCTCCAATCCCAGCTCCTGTATCTTGCGCGTCAGGGTGTTGCGCCCGATCCCCAGCAGGAGCGCCGCTTCGATACGCCGCCCGCCGGTGTGGCGCAAGGCTTGCAGGATCAGCGTGCGCTCGAATTGCGCGGTAAGCTTGCCCATGATGTGATCCTCGCCGCGCTGCAAGGCCAGTCCCGCTTGCTGCGCCAGCGCGGCGCTCCAATCTCCGCTCAGCGTCGCCGCCTCCCCACCCGGTTCGTTGCGCCATTCGGGCGGCAGGTCGGCTATCTCAACCACATGCGAGGGCGTCATCACGGCCAGCCAGTGGCAAAGGTTCTCCAGCTGCCGCACGTTGCCGGGAAAGTCCTGTGCGGCGAGAAAGCGCAACGCCTCTTCGCTCAGTTGCTTCTGTTCCACGCCCAGTTCGCGTGCGCTCTTGTGCAGGAAATACTTCGCCAGCAGCGGGATGTCCTCGCGCCGTTCGCGCAGCGGCGGCAGGCGCAGCCGGATGACATTGAGGCGGTGGAACAGGTCTTCGCGGAACAGGCCCTGCCTGACGCGCTCGTCGAGATCCTGGTGCGTCGCGGTGATGATGCGCACGTTGGCCTTGATCGGCTGCTGCCCGCCGACGCGGTAGAAGTTGCCGTCCGACAGCACGCGCAGCAGACGGGTCTGCAGCTCGGCTGGCATGTCGCCGATCTCGTCGAGGAACAGCGTACCGCCTTCCGCCTGCTCGAAGCGGCCGTGCCGCGTCGCTGCCGCGCCAGTGAACGCCCCGCGCTCGTGGCCGAACAGTTCCGATTCGAGCAGGTCCCTGGGGATCGCGGCGGTATTGATGGCGATGAACGGTTTGCCGGCGCGCGGGCTGTGGCGGTGCAGCGCACGCGCCACCAGCTCCTTGCCGGTGCCGGATTCGCCGTTGATCAGCACGGTCGCCTGCGATTGCGACAGCTTGCCGATGGCGCGGAACACCTCCTGCATCGCGGGTGCCTGCCCGAGGATATCGGCGGCGGCTTCGACCTCCTGCGCCCCGCCCGACTTGCGCTGGCTCTGCTCCAGCGCGCGCCGGATCAGCTCGATCGCATGGTTGATGTCGAACGGCTTGGGCAGGTATTCGAACGCGCCGCCCTGGAACGCGGACACGGCGCTCTCCAGGTCGGAATAGGCGGTCATGATGATTGCCGGAACGAGCGGGTGGCGCTGGTGCAGCACCTGCAGGAAATCCAGCCCTGAACTGCCCGGCATGCGGATATCGCTGACCACCACTTGCGGCCGGCTGCTGTCCAGTGCGCGCAGCGCGTCGTCGGCCGTGGCGAAGCTGTTGAACTCGATGCCTTCGCGGGCCAGGGCCTTCTCCAGTACCCAGCGTATCGAGCGGTCGTCGTCTATGATCCAAACGGGTTGCATGTTCATTTACCTTTATGGGAGGGGGAGCAGTACGGTAAAGCACGTGCGTCCGGGTTCGCTATCGAACTCTATCGCGCCGTGATGCTGGCTGACAAAGTCCTGCGCCAGCGTCAGGCCGAGCCCGTGGCCGTCGGCGCGCCCCGATACCAGCGGATAGAAGATCTTGTCCTGCAATCCGGGCGGGATGCCAGGCCCGTCGTCGATGATCTGCACCATCACCGCCAGGCGGTGGCGGCGCTTGACCAGCGTCACCTGCCGCGCGATGCGGGTACGCAGGACGATAGTCCCGCTGCCCTGCATCGCCTGCGCGGCGTTGCGCACGATGTTGAGTATCGCCTGTATCAACTGCTCCTTGTCGCCTATCAACGCGGGCAGGCTGGTGTCGTAATCACGCCGGATCACCAACCCTGCCGGCATCTCCGCGAGCACCACGCTGCGCACGCGCTCCAGTACCTCGTGGATGTTGAGCGCGCTGTAGTGCGAGGCATTTTGCGGGGAGAGCAACTTCTCCATCAGCGAACGCAGGCGGTCCGCCTCCTGCACGATGACCTGGGTGTATTCGCGCAAGGCCGGCTTTTCCAGTTCCTGCTCGAGGAGTTGCGCCGCGCCGCGTATGCCGCCGAGCGGGTTCTTGATCTCGTGCGCGAGGTTGCGCAACAGCAGGCGGCTGGCCTGCGTCTGGTCCAGCATCTGCTCTTCGCGCGCCAGTTTGAGCGGACGGTCCATGGGGTGGAATTCCAGCAGCAGGCAGCGCTGGTCAAACTGCACCGGCGTCACCGCGCAGCGCAGATGCAGCCTGCCGTGCGCATGCGTGCCCAGCGTCAGGTCATGCTCGATATAACTGGCATTGTCGCGGATCGCATGCTGCATCGCATTGGCCAATTGCGCGGTATCCGTGAACGCCTGCTGTACCGGATGCCCAAGCAGGTTCTTGCTGCTCACGTCGAACAGATGTTCCGCGGCCGGGTTGAGATAGGCGATGCGCGCCTCGTCATCCAGCAGGATGACGGCGGTAGCCAGGTGCTCTGGCGTGAAAGATGGGAAGTCGGGCATACATTCTTGCCCAGCAGGAAACATGCCAGATGTGGGGGCTACTTGATCTTGGACAGCTCGACCCTGAGCGCTTCGACGTTGCTGCTGTGCAAATCGACCTGCTCCTTCAATGTCTTGAGCTTTTCCTCGTATTTCGCCATATTGCGGTAAGTCTTGCCGTCCTGTCCCCGATAGACCTCCGGATTCGCTTCGCCGTCTTTCAGGTTCTGCCTGGCTTCCTCGAGCAACCTTTCTTCCGTGTTCAGCTCATCCTGCAAGATCTTGCGGCGCGTATCATCGCGGCCTTTTTGCGTTGCGCCGTCGACCCTCGGAAAGTCCTCCGGGGAAGTGGATGAGCGTGCGCGCGCCTGTGGGACCATGGTCGGCAATGGCTCCAGAATGATCTTCTTGCCGCCCTTGATCGGCGTGCTTGAGTAAGTGACGTGGCCATCGGCATCGACGGCCTTGTAGATCTCCGCATGCGCCAGCACCGGGAAGAGACACAGCATCGCAAGCAAGCATCCAGGCTTCATTTTCATTCTCCCGCAAAGTGGCATGGGCAAGTATATGGCAAGCTTCTGACTCAGACAAACATTTGCGGTTCAAAACAAAACGGGGCTCGCGCCCCGTTTTATCGTGCTGCCGGACAGTATCCCTGCCTAGATGCTGTAGTACATGTCGAACTCGACCGGGTGGGTCGTCATGCGGATACGGTTCACCTCCTCCATCTTCAGCGTGATATAGGCATCGATGAAGTCGTTGGAAAATACGCCGCCGCGTGTCAGGAATTCGCGATCCTTGTCCAGGTGGCCCAGCGCCTCATCCAGCGATGCGCACACGGTCGGGATCTTCGCGTCCTCTTCCGGCGGCAGGTCGTACAGGTTCTTGTCGGCCGGGTCGCCGGGATGGATCTTGTTCTGGATGCCGTCCAGGCCGGCCATCATCAACGCCGCAAAACACATGTACGGGTTGGCTGTCGGATCGGGGAAACGTGTCTCGATGCGGCGCGCCTTGTCGCTGGCCACATGCGGGATGCGTATCGAGGCGGAGCGGTTCTTCGCCGAATAGGCCAGCTTGACCGGCGCTTCGTAGTGCGGGACCAGACGCTTGTAGGAATTGGTGCCCGGATTGGTGATCGCGTTCAGCGCCTTGGCGTGCTTGATGATGCCGCCGATATAGTACAGCGCTGTCTCGGACAGGCCCGCATAGCCGTTTCCGGCAAACAGGTTCTTGCCGTCCTTCCAGATGGACTGGTGCACATGCATGCCCGAACCGTTGTCACCGACGATGGGCTTGGGCATGAAGGTCGCTGTCTTGCCGTACTGGTGCGCGACGTTGTGCACCACATATTTCAGCACCTGGGTCTGGTCGGCGCGGCGCACCAGAGTGTTGAACTTGGTGCCGATCTCGCATTGTCCGGCGGTCGCGACTTCATGGTGGTGCACTTCGACCTCGATGCCGATATCTTCCAGAGCCAGGCACATCGCCGCACGGATATCGTTCAGGCTGTCGACCGGCGGTACCGGGAAATAGCCACCCTTGACCATGGGGCGGTGGCCGGTGTTGCCGCCTTCGAATTTCTCGCCGGTCGCCCATGCGGCTTCTTCCGAGTTGATCTTCAGCGAACAGCCGGACATGTCGACGTGCCAGTTCACCGAATCGAAGATGAAGAATTCCGGCTCCGGGCCGAAGTAAGCCGTGTCGCCGATGCCGCTGGACTTCAGATAGGCCTCGGCGCGTTTGGCGATGGAACGCGGATCGCGGTCATAGCCCTTGCCGTCGGTGGGTTCCACCACGTCGCAGGTGATCACCAGAGTATTCTCGTCCATGAACGGGTCCAGATAAGCCGTCGCCGGGTCCGGCATCAGCAGCATGTCCGACGCCTGTATACCTTTCCAGCCGGCGATGGACGAACCATCGAACGCATGCCCGTCCTCGAACTTCTCCATGCCCACGTATTTGGCCGGTACGCCGACGTGCTGTTCCTTGCCGCGCGTATCGGTGAAACGGAAATCCACGAACTTGACGTCATGGTCTTTGATCATCTTCAACACATCATTTGCCGACATCGACATAGCTTTCTCCCACAGGAATTACGAAAAATGAAATTGATACAGCCAGTGAACCAGAATCCTGAATCTCATACGCATGAAACGTGCCAACTCTTCATGCATGACGGACCGGCATTGTGCCATAAGCCCATCATACGCCACACAAAATATTTGCACCAAAAACGGGCATTCAAAAATGTTCGCGCACTAATCTTGTGCACGACAATCGTACACATGGATGGCACGGAATAGCTCGCTCTCATGCGCCAACTCATCGCAACGCGCCTGCAGCGCATTGGTCTGTTGCCGGTTGGCGGTCAGATATATCTCTGCATCGACCTTGCCGTCCAGATAGTGGAACACGACCCGGCTGCCCGCCAGGCTAGAATCTCCCAGCCGCTCGGCCAGATGCGCCAGCAAGTCGGGGCGTCCGGGCAAATGCGCATTGGATCCGGTTCGCATGTCATCTTCCGGATCGATATGCACCATCACGTCCATCACCTGGTGATTGTTGAGCACGGCATGGCGCGCCGATTCGGCAATATGGTGCCCTTCCGACACGCTGATCCTGGGGTCGACCACGATATGCGCATCGACCAGCGCGTCATCCGCCATCTTGCGGGTACGCAACTCATGCAGGCCGCGCACACCATGGGTATTGAGCAGGGTCTGCCGGATCGCCTCGACCTCTTGCGCATCCAGTCCGGTATCGATCAGTTCCTCCATCGCCTCCAATGCCAGTTTGCCGCCCATATGCGCGATCATCGCCCCCACCACCGCAGCAGCAAGCAAGTCGAAGAAGACATAACCGAGCAGGTTGCCGATCACGCCGACGATGACCACCAGCGAGGATGCGGCGTCGGAACGCGCGTGCCACGCATTGGCCACCAGCATCTGCGAGCGTACCCGTTTGGCCACCGCCAGCATGTAACGGAACATGCCCTCCTTCGCGACCAGAGCCACGACCGCGATAGCAAGCGCCGGCGTACCGACCACCTGCAATGCCTCGGGATGCTGCAGGCGCAGCGCGGCAGCCACCAGCAACGCAACACCGAGCACCGCCAGGAATGTTCCCAGAACAAGCGTTGCGGCGGTCTCCACTCGCGCGTGCCCATAAGGGTGGTCGGCATCGGCATGCCGGTTGCCATGCCGGTTGGCATACAGCACCAGCACATCGGACAGCAGGTCTGACAAGGAATGCAAGCCGTCGGCCATCAGGGCTTGCGAATGCACAAAGAACCCGCCCACGACCTGAAAGACCGTCAACAGCAAATTAATGATGATGCTTACCCACGTGCTTTTTTGCGCAGCGGCGAAACGCTCAGGATGCATCGGCTCAAAGGCTCCGTCACCTGCCTGCGGAGGATGCGAATGGGTGTGATTTTTCATGTCTGTTGCGCTAGTATGCGTCAAATTAGTCAAACAACACTACGGAAGAAAAGGCCACATGGGAAAAATTACCGCCATTCTGCAAGCCGCGCAACTGCGTGCCCAAGAAATGAACCTGCCCTATGAGGGTCTGCTGTACCCCGGCGAGGCTCATGAAGTGCTGCAATCCGCACCGGGCGCGAAGCTGGTGGACGTGCGCACCCGCGCCGAACTGGACTGGGTCGGGCGCGTACCCGGCGCCGTGGAGATCGAATGGGTCATCTATCCGGGCATGAAGCCCAATCCGCATTTCATCGCCCAGCTTGAACAGCAAGTGGACAGGGAAGCACTGACACTATTCATATGCCGCAGCGGGGTGCGCTCCAGCGCCGCAGCTGCAGCCGCCACCCAGGCCGGTTATAGCGACAGCTATAACGTACTGGAAGGCTTCGAGGGCGAGAAGGACGCGTCCAAACACCGCAATACCCTGGGAGGGTGGCGCCTGGCCGGGTTGCCCTGGGAACAAAGTTAGCGCTCGCTGTAATCAATGACCAATGGCGCGTGGTCGGAAAAGCGTTGCGCCTTGTAGATAACAGCCGCCTGTGCCCGCGCGGCGATGCCGGGCGTGGCGATCTGGTAATCGATGCGCCAGCCGACATCCTTGTCCCACGCACGGCCGCGGTTCGACCACCAGGTGTATGCCTCCAGCTGCGGATGGATGCGGCGGAACACATCGACGAACCCGACTTCATCGAACAACCCGGCCAGCCAAGTGCGTTCTTCAGGCAGGAAGCCGGAATTCTTCCGGTTGCCGCGCCAGTTCTTCAGGTCGATTTCCTTGTGCGCGATATTCCAATCGCCGCAAACGATCACCTCTCGCCCGCTGGCACGCAGTTCACGGAGGTGCGGCATAAATGCTTCCATGAACCTGAATTTCACGGCCTGCCGCTCCTCACCGCTGGAGCCTGAAGGCAGATATAGCGACACCACACTGAAATCGGCAAAATCTGCACACAGGTAGCGTCCCTCGGTATCAAATTCGGCAATACCCAAACCCACCGTGACCTGCTGCGGTTCTTCACGGCAATAGATGCCCACGCCGCTATAGCCTTTCTTTTCCGCATAATGGAAAAAGCCATGGTAACCCGGTGGCGCAAGCATCTGCGGGGTCATGTCCGCCGCCTGCGCCCTGAGTTCCTGCAAACAGACGATGTCGGCGTCCTGCTGCGCAAGCCATGCAAAGAATCCCTTGCCGGCGGCAGAACGTATCCCGTTCAGGTTGATAGTGATGATGCGCATGAAAGTTCCCGGCGATGGATCACGCGACATTATAATGGCCGGACTTACCTTGACCCGTGCCGATCGCCATGTTCAATTTCAGGCAGGATTTCATCCGCTTCGCCGTGCAGCAGAAAGTGTTGCGTTTCGGCGAATTCCAGACCAAGGCAGGGCGCCTGTCGCCATACTTCTTCAATGCCGGGCTGTTCAATGACGGCGTGGCATTAAGGAACCTGTCACAGTTCTACGCGCAGGCCATCCTTGCCTCCGGGCTGCCTTTTGACATGCTGTTCGGCCCGGCCTACAAGGGTATCCCTCTGGTTGCCGGGACGACCATCGCGCTGGCCGAGCAGGGGCGCAACGTGCCCTACTGCTATAACCGCAAGGAGGCCAAAGACCACGGCGAAGGCGGCATGACGGTGGGCGCGAAGCTGCAAGGCAGGGTGCTGATCATCGACGACGTGATCTCTGCCGGGACCTCGGTGCGCGAATCCATCGACCTGATCCGGATGGCCGGCGCCGAACCTTGCGGCGTGATGATCGCGCTGGACCGCATGGAGCGCGGGCAAGGAGAGCTCTCCGCGGTGCAGGAAGTGCGATGCAACTATGGCATCCCTGTGGTGTCTATCGCCACGCTGGACGACCTGCTCGGCTATTTGCAGAACGAAGCGGATATGGTGCAGAATCTGGCCGCCGTACAATCTTATCGTGACCGTTATGGAGTGAGAAATGACCAGACTTAAATTACTCGCCGCGTTCATCGCCGGCATCGCTTTCAGCTTCCCCGTTGCGGCAAAGATGTACAAATGGGTGGACGACAAGGGTGTCACCCATTACGGCGAAACCATCCCACCGGAATATGCAGACAAGGACCGCAGTGAACTGGGTAAGTCCGGGCGCGTGGTAGGCAAGAAGGAGGTGCTCACTCCGGAGGAGCGCCATGCCATTGAACAGGAAGACGCCAAGAAGCGTGCCGACGAGGTGGCAGCACTCGAACGGAAGCGCCGCGACAAGGCTCTGGTCAATACCTACAGCAACGAGAAAGAGATCGATCTGGCACGCAACCGCAACCTTCAGCAGGTGGAGGCGCGCATCAACAGCATCAACTCACAACTCAAGATGGCCGACAGCAACCTGACCGGCCTGAAGAAAGAGGCCGACGGTTACAAGGCGGCAGGCAAGAAGACCCCAGCATCCCTGCAGGAAGACATGGATGAGTCGCAGGTGCGGCTGACCAAACTGCAGCAGGATCTGGAAAAAGCCAAAGCGGAGAAAGCGGCCCTGGACGCGCGTTATGATGCCGACAAGGCACGCTACAAGGAATTGACCGGCAAGTAAGTGCGCCTTGCACTCGAGCCGCTCACCACGGCTTGCGAGACACACCTAGGCTATAGTACCTCGAAGCGGCGGACAGCCGCGTTGTAGCCCAGCAGCTCGCCGCGTTCGATATCGAAATACCAGCCATGCAACGCAAGCGTGCCCCGCTCGGTACGTTCTCGTATCCACGAGAACGTCATCAGGTTGCCCAGTGAGACCAGTATCGCCTGCTGCTCGCAGGCGCGATGGCGCGCCGCGCTGGCGGCATCCGCAAACCCCCTGTCTACAAGTTCCCGCGCGGCATCCGCTATACCCATCCATTCCGAAATGAATGTGTTCTCTTCTTGCATGTCGCCTTCCATCAGGGCATGGATGCCGCCGCAATGCGCATGTCCCAGCACGATAATATGCTCGACATTCAGCTTGCGCACGCCGAATTCCAGGGCGGCACTGGTACCGTGATAGTGCCCCTGGTTCTCTGCGGGAGGAACAAGGTTGGCTACGTTACGGATGACGAACAGGTCTCCCGGCGCGCAATCCAGTACCAGCGCCGGATCGACGCGCGCATCGCAACAGGCGACCACGAGTGTTTTGGGTGTCTGCCCCTGCTCGACCAGCTCGCGGAACAGCGCGTCGTCCCTGGCAAAATGCCTACCGCGAAAGCGTGAGAAACCCTCGATGAGCTGCTTTGGCGAACTCATGCGACTGTCAGTCGTTGTGCCGCCTCACGGTATTTGCCGGCAGTTTTCTGCAGCACGTCCTGCGGAATGTGCGGCGCGGGCGGCTGCTTGTTCCACCCGGATGATTCCAGCCAGTCGCGCACGAACTGCTTGTCGAAGCTGGGCGGATTGCTGCCGACGCGATATTGATCGGCCGGCCAGAAACGCGAAGAATCCGGCGTGAGCGCCTCGTCGATCAGATATAGCTTGCCCGCTTCGTCCACACCGAATTCGAATTTGGTGTCGGCGATGATGATGCCCTTGCCCGCCGCATAACCTGCCGCTTCGGTATACAGCGCCAGTGCAGCATCGCGCACCTCACCTGCGCGCGTCTCGCCGAGCAACTCGACTGCCCGTCCGAAGGAGATGTTCTCGTCGTGCTCGCCGACCGCTGCCTTGGTGGAGGGGGTGAACAGCGGCTGCGGCAGCTGCTGTGCCTCCCGCAACCCGGCAGGCAAGGCAATACCGCAAACGGTACCTGTCCTTTGGTAATCTTTCCAACCTGAGCCGGCCAGATAGCCGCGCACGATCGCCTCGATAGGCAGCGGCTTGAGCTTCATGGTGACAAAGGCGCGGTCCTTCACCTGGGCGCGCTCATCCTCCCCGCTGACCACCGATTCGGGTGCGATGCCGGTCATATGGTTCTGGATGATATGCCGCAGCTTATCGAACCAGAAATTCGATACCCTGGTCAGCACCTCTCCCTTGCCCGGGATCGGGTCTGGCAGAATCACGTCGAAGGCGGAAAGACGGTCGGTCTGCACGATCAACAGATGCCGGTCATCGGCCTCATAAAGATCGCGCACCTTGCCGCGATGCAACAACGGCAAACTCTTGATATTCGATTGGAGTATGGAAGTATTCATCAATGTTCCCGGAGCGGTCGGTCCCTGTCGTTTTCTTCCTGAAGCACGCTTCCCTATTCGTCACTCGGGTATGGGTAGCGTACATGTCCGATGCGCACCACCAGTACCGCCAGCGTCAGCAAAAGGATCGAGGCGGTTATGGCGAGCATGCGCCAATCTTCCATGCCCTTTATGTCAAGCACCAGGTAACGTGCCAGTGCCACCATGGAGATATAGAGCGGGAACCGCACCGGCAGCTTGCCGGACCGGTAATACGCCCCGACCATGGCGAGCACCTCCAGGAAGAGGAAGAGCAGCAGCAGGTCGGCCAGACCGACTTGCATCGCGCGCACCATGGCCGTGACCTCGCTGGCCATGGCCACCACCGTGGCGATGGCGATGACCAGCAGGCCGATATGCTCTACCAGCGAGAGCAGTTTCTGGTTGAATTGCTGGATCGAATTACTCATCTGGTCATCCCTCTGCCGATCTGCAAGGCGTGTGGCCGGCGGTGCTACAGTGCGGGCAATGTCGTTGCGGCGATCACATCCGCCTGCCTCTTGCGGTGCTCATCAAGTTTCTGCGCCAGTTGAGCGTCCTGCAAGGCCAGCATGGCAACGGCGAACAATCCGGCATTGGCCGCGCCCGCCTCGCCGATCGCGAAGGTCGCCACCGGAATGCCCTTGGGCATCTGCACGATGGACAGAAGCGAGTCCATCCCCTTCAGATATCCGGACGGGATCGGCACGCCCAGCACCGGCAGCGTGGTCTTGCCGGCAATCACGCCGGCCAGGTGCGCGGCGCCGCCTGCGCCGGCGATGAAACACCGTGCGCCCTGTATGCTGATCTCCCTGATGTAATCGAGCAGCAGGTCGGGTGAACGGTGCGCGGAGATCACCCGCGCATCATAGGCTATCCCGAAGTCCTGCAACTGCCGCGCGGCCTGCTGCATGATCTCCCAGTCATTGGCGCTGCCCATCACGATGGAAACCAGCGGCTTGCCCATTTTCATGCCTCCTTATGGTAGCGCACGATGCGCTCCACCTCATTCCTCGAGCCGAGGATCACCGGCACACGCTGGTGGAGTCCGGAAGGACTGACGTCCATGATGCGCTCATAGCCGGTAGAAGCGACGCCGCCCGCCTGCTCGACGATGAAGGCCATCGGATTGGCCTCGTACAGCAGACGCAACTTGCCCGCCTTGGTCGGATCCTTGGTGTCCTTGGGATACATGAACACGCCGCCGCGAATCAGGATGCGGTGTACTTCGGCCACCATCGACGCGATCCAGCGCATGTTGAAGTTGATGCCGCGCGGCCCGTTCTTGCCCGCGATGCATTCATCTACATAACGCTGCACGGGCTTTTCCCAGAAGCGCTCGTTGGAGGCATTGATGGCGAACTCCAGGGTGTCCGCCGGAATGGTCATGCTCGGGTGGGTAAGCATGAATTCGCCGATGTCGCTGTCCAGCGTAAAGCCGTTCACGCCGTGCCCGCTGGTGATCACCAGCATGCTCGCCGGGCCGTACAGGGCGTAGCCGGCACAGACCTGCGCGGTGCCGGGCTGCAGGAAGTCCTCCGCCGTCGGGTTCTCGATGCCCTTGGGCGCGCGCAGGATCGAAAAGATCGTGCCGACGGAAATGTTCACGTCGATGTTGGAAGATCCGTCCAGCGGGTCGAACACCAGCAGATACTTGCCCCTCGGATACATGGCAGGTATGTGATAGACATCGTCCATCTCTTCGGAGGCCATCGCCGCCAGATGGCCGGCCCATTCGGTCGACTTGATGAAGATCTCGTTGGTGATGACGTCCAGCTTCTTCTGCGTCTCGCCCTGCACATTCTCGCTGCCCGCGCTGCCCAGCACGCCGATCAGCGCCCCCTTGTTGACATCATGCGCGATCTGCTTGCAGGCGATCACGATGTCGCTGATCAGGCCGGTGAAATCGCCGCTTGCACCGGGAACCGCGCGCTGCTCCTCGATGATGAACTGTGTCAGGCTTTTGCTCATGTTCTCTCCTTGTCAGAATTGTCAACCTGCGTGATTTTACCGCTTTTCCATCCTACCCCATACGGCTATTTGGCGCGCGGGATGAGGGCTGCGGCGACCCCCTGGCTTTGGCCGGCGTTCCCCGGTCTGCCGCACCCGCCAGCCAGCCGATACATGAGCCTGCGCCGAGAACGGCCCTTCCCGCCCATCACTTCGTCAGGGACAGAAAGAGCGTGGGCAGCTTTTCCGGCAACTGCGCCACCCGGTCGATGATGGTGTACTGCTTGCCGAAGATGTCCGCCACATACTTGTCGGCCTTGGGGTCAAGGTTGATGCAATAGGCATAGATGCCCTGCCGGTCCAGCTCCGTCACCGCCTGCCGCGCGTCCTCGATCAATAGCCGGCCATCCTTGCTGTCTATGTCGGACGGCTCACCGTCGGTCAGGATCAGCATCAGCTTCTTGTCGGCCTGCTGCTTTTCCAGATAGTGCGCGGCGTGGCGCATCGCTGCCCCCATACGCGTGGAATAGCCGGCGTCCATCGCCGCCAGCCGCCCCTTCACCTGGTCGCCCCAGCTTTCGCTGTAGCCCTTGATGTGCAGGTAACGCACGTCATGCCTCGTATTGGAGTGGAACCCGGCGATGGCGAACGGATCGCCCAATTTATCGATCGCCCAGGACAGCAGTGATACCGCTTCCCGACTCAGTTCCAATATTGTCTGTTCGCAGCCTGCCGCCTTTTCGTTGAGCGATTCCGACAAGTCCAGCAACAGCATCACCGCGATGCTGCGCCCGCTGCTCTTGTGGCTCATGTTGATGCGCGGGTCGGGTGTCGTGCCGCTCCTGTAGTCGATCAGCGAGCGCAGCGCGACGTCCAGGTCCAGCTCGCTGCCTTCTTCCTGATAGCGGATGCGCACCTTGTCCTGCGGCTTGAGCAGGTCGAGCATCTTCTTCAGACGCTTGGCCAGCGCGCCGTGCTTGGCCAGCAGCCGGTCGATGTCCGCCCCGCTGCCGGACGGATGCAGGGCTTCATAGACGCTCACCCAATCCGGGCGGTAACTCTGGTTGAGGTAGTCCCACTCGTGATAATGGCGCGGCGGCAGTCCGTCGACCCCCTCGCCCGGCTCGATCTTGCGCGGCTCGTCGAACGTCTCTTCTTCATCTCCCTCTTTGATGAATTTCCACATCTGGCGATTGTCGTCGCGGTAGTCCACGACCGTATCCTTGAAGTGCATCTTGGCGAACTGATCGCTCTGGCGGCGCGTCACGGCAATGAAGGAAACCGCCAGGTCGGCCATCTCCGGCGTGCTGGAACCGCCTTGTCGCACCAGGTCATGGAAACGCTGCGCAAACTCGATGATCTGCGGATTCCGGTAGGAGTACAGGGGGTCGAGGATGGCGCGCGACAGCATCGCCAGGCGATGGCGCAGGCCGGATTCCCGCGCGGTGTCGCAGGCGTCCTCAGCAGGGATGGGATGCAAAGCCAGGAAGATGTGGCGCAGGCCGGGATATTCGCGCATCGCCAGATGTTCCACGCGCGAGTCCTCGAGGAACTCCACCGCCATGCGCTGCAACGGGCTGAAGTTGTCGGCGAAAATGGCCGTAGTCCAGCGGCGGTGTCCGGCAATGTGCGCCAGCACCGCGCGGTAACGGTCCATGCCTGCAATTCCCCGGGTGTCGTCATAAACATCCGGCAGGCGGATGCCGAGCTTGTCGTAATACGGGATGGGCTTGCGCAATTCGTCGAATGCGCCGGAATAGGGTATCAGTTGGTCTTCGTCGTGCCACAGCCCGCGCAGATACATGTCCAGCTTGCGCTCGTTGTCCACCAGCAACGTGCCGTGCCGCTCGCGCTGCAGCACCGCGCGGCTGTCTGCCGATTGCAGGCTGAAGTAATCGATCTGCCGGTCGGGGTGGTCACTGTAATAGCGCACGCCGTATTCCACCCAGTTCTTCAGCCCCGCCAGGGAAAGCTGGCCGAGCAGCAGCGGGATCTGTTTGAAAAATTCCGGCAATCCCGGACTGGGAAAAGTCTGGTGGATGCCGTGGATCGAACCGGTGGTGCGCTCCATGAGATCGAGCGCAATGCCCAGAAAGTCGCGCAATTGCTCCGGCGATTGCAAGCGCCGCGCAGTTACCGGCAACGATTGCAGGAAGGTCGTGATCGCGCTGGCGTTGGGTGATCTCGTCATCTTGCGAATGAAATCCATGATTGCGGGCAGACTGTCCTCACCCAGTAGCTTTGCCACCGCCGGCCACCCCTCCAGAAAGATCAGGATCGGTTCCGCGCCGCGCCCCATCTTGCCGAGGAAACGTGCGTTCTCGATGTAGGCTTCCACCCCCTTTTCTGAAAGCGTTGCCAGTGCCTCGCGCATGCAATCGGCGAACACCGGCTCGACACGCGGGAAACCGCACTCCAGTTGCTTCCACCGGATTTCCAGCTCGGCGAGAGAGGTCGCGGTTTCCATGATCCTCAGCGCAGGTCGCTTGGGCAGGCGTTACCCGAATACCACATCGATCGCGTGATCCAGCGTATCGCGTATGTCCGCATCGTCGGTGATCGGGCGCACCAGGGCCATGCGGCACGCGGCACGCGGCTCGACGCCGCCCTTGATCAGGGTGGCCGCATACACCAGCAGGCGCGTGGAGATCCCCTCGTCCAAGCCGTGTCCCTTCAGGTTGCGCGCCGCCTGTCCGATCTTCACCAGTTGCGCGGACAATCCGGCCTCGATGCCGGTTTCCTTGCCAAGGATCTGCGCCTCGACATCGGGTGCCGGGTATGCGAAATCGAATGCGGTAAAGCGCTGCTTGGTGGACTGTTTCAGATCCTTCAGCAGGCTCTGGTAGCCGGGGTTGTAGGAGATCACCATCTGGAAGTCAGGGTGCGCCTCGATCAGCTCACCCTTCTTGTCCAGCGGCAGGGTACGGCGATGGTCGGTCAAAGGGTGGATCACCACCGTGGTGTCCTGGCGCGCCTCGACGATCTCGTCAAGGTAGCAGATCGCGCCGACGCGCGCCGCCGTGGTCAGCGGGCCATCCAGCCAGCGCGTGCCGCCGGCATCGAGCAGGTAGCGCCCGACGAGGTCGCTGGCGGTCATGTCCTCGTTGCACGCCACGGTGATCAGCGGCTTGCCAAGCTTCCACGCCATGTACTCGACGAAGCGCGATTTGCCGCAGCCGGTCGGTCCCTTGATCATCACCGGCAGGCGTGCCGCATAAGCTGCTTCGTACAGCGCGATTTCCTCGCCTTGCGCCTGATAGAACGGCTCTTTGCTAACCCTGTATTGGTCTTTATTGGTCATGATCGGCTTCCTGCGAGAAAAAACGCCCCCAGCAAGTGGGGGCGCGTCATTAACACTTGGCTGGCATCGGCTGCAGCCCGGCCAGAGTCCGGGTGAGATCCCAGGTTCCGACCTTCGCTGCCAAGCCCGCTCCGGGGTCGCGCCTCCCGCCTCCGGCGGCAGGCACTGTTCCGCCCCCCGCGTGTTTACTTGTGCACGCCCAGCTTCTCGCGCCAACCCGGGAATATCTTGTCCGCATCTTTCGGGAAAGACTCGAATGCGCGCGCAAATTCCTTGTGCTCCTTCGCCCACTGGATCGGATCGGCGCCGGCCTTCCAGCATTCATAGGCCTGGCGCAGCGATTTGGCACCGGCCGCCGGAGAATCGATGTGCCCGTAAGAACCGCCGCCTGCGGTATTGATAACGTTGCCGTGGCCGAGGTTCTCGAAGAAGCCGGGCAGGCGCAGTGCGTTCATGCCGCCGGAGATGATCGGTGTGGTCGGCTTCATGCCATACCACTCCTGATGATAGAACGGGCCGGTGCAGCTGTCGCGCTCGATCATGTAGGCGATGATGCGGTCGTCCTTGCCGCCTTCCATCTTGCCGAAGCCCATGGTGCCGACATGGATGCCGGAAGCGCCCTGCAAACGCGACATCTTGGCCAGCACGAAGGCGGTATAGCCGCGCTTGGAAGATGGCGAGGTGACAGCGCCGTGCCCGGCGCGGTGGTAGTGCAGGTACTGGCCCGGGTATTGGCGGCGCGCCGTCGTGATCATGCCGGGACCGCCGACATAGCCGTCCACCAGGAACGCCACCTTGTCCGCATCCGGGCCGAAGGTTTCCAGCGCATAGTCGGCGCGGGCGCACATCTCATAGTGATCGTCGGCGGTGATGTTCATCGAGAACAGCTTGGCCTGGCCGGTCTCGTCCTGGGCGCGCTTGAGCGAGTCATACACCAGGGGAAGCACTTTCTTGATCGGGCAGAACACCTGGTTGCCCTGCGGCTCGTCGTTCTTGATGAAATCGCCACCCAGCCAGAACTGGTAGGCCGCCTTGGCGAACGGCTCGGGACGCAAACCCAGCTTGGGTTTGATGATCGTGCCGGAGATATAGCCACCGTCCTTGACCGGACGGCCGAGAATGCGCCACAGGTCGGAGATGTCCTTGGCCGGGCCGTCGAACAGTTGCAGCATGCGCGGCGGCACATAGAAATCCTGCATCTGCAGGTTCGCGATATCGCCCATGCCCTGATTGTTGCCGATGCACAGGGTCAGGAAGGACACGATCATCACGCGCCCGTCGGTGACATTGCGGTCGAACAGGTCGTTGGGATAGGCGACCTTCATGATGCCCTTGGCTTCATCGATGAAGTACACCAGCGCGTCCACGCCCTTGGTGAAATCATCGGTCGTCGACACTTCAACGTTGGTGCCGGTGGAAGATTCCGCCGCGATATGCGCAGCCGCCTCCAGATAGCCCACGCCCGCGGCAGGTTCCATGGTGTAAGCGACCAGGATGTGGTTGCCGCCCTTGATCAGGTCTTCTTCCTTCAGACTCAGGTCAGCGTAACGATTCGATTGATCCATAGCTTTTTCTCCTGTGATAACGATCGGTTTCAACTTGCAACGGCTGTCACTATAGGTGCATCAATGTATAAACGATAGTCAATTGTTTTTATCAATATCATAAAACTTACTTATGGTTTGCTATAATCCCGAAATGTTCAATTTCACCCTGCGTCAGCTCCAGATCTTCGAGAAGGTGGCCAGCCACCTGAACTACTCGCGCGCCGCCGAAGAACTATACCTATCGCAACCCGCAGTGTCCATGCAGATCAAGCAACTGGAAGGGCATATCGGCCTGCCGCTGCTGGAACAGATGGGCAAGAAGATCTTTCTCACCGAAGCCGGGCGCGAGCTGTTCCGCTACAGCCGCAACATCGCGCAACAACTTGCAGAGATGGAAGCCGCCTTCGATGAGATGAAAGGGCTGGGACGGGGCAGGCTCACCCTGTCTGTGGTGAACACCGCCAATTATTTCACACCAAGGCTGCTGGCAAGATTCCGCCAGCATCACCCCGACATCAACATGATCCTGCAGGTCGCCAACCGCGATGCCGTGCTCAAACAGCTTGCCGACAACAGCACCGACCTCGCCATCATGGGACGCCCCCCGGAAGGCCTGGATCTCAATGCGGAGCCCTTCATGGACAACCCGCTGGTGGTGATCGCCGCGCCCGACCATCCGCTCGCCGGACTCAAGCGCGTCAAGTTCGCACAGCTCGCGCAGGAGACCTTCCTGTCACGTGAACCGGGTTCCGGCACGCGCAGCGCGATGGAGCGGGTCTTCGCAGAGCGTCATGTCCAGCCGCGCATCAGCATGGAAATGGAAACCAACGAAGCCATCAAACAGGCCGTGCAAGCCGGCATGGGGCTGGGCATCCTGTCGCTGCACAGCATCGAACTCGAACTGGAAACCCGACGGCTTGCCATGCTCGATGTGGAACATTTCCCCCTGCTGCGCCACTGGTTCGTCGTGCATCGCAGCAACAAGCGTTTGTCCGGGGCCGCGCTGGCGTTCAAGGAGTTCCTGCTGGGCGGGGCGAACGATGTCATCCATCCCGCGCCAGCAAGCCGGCACGGGTAGATCCCCGGTGAATCCCCCGGGCAGCTCTACGCCCGTCATGATTATCATGCCGCCCGTCAGAATACCCGCACCTCTGGTCGGCTTCTGGTAGAAACCCTAAAATACGCGCTCTACTATGCCCATCCATAAGGAGAACGCGATGAAAACGCAAAAAGGTTTCACTCTGGTCGAGCTGATGATTGTCGTGGTGGTTATCAGCATCCTGGCAAGCATCGGCATACCTGCCTACAACAGTTACGTGACCCGCGGGAAACTGGTGGAAGGCACATCGGCCCTGTCCGATGCCCGCGTCAAGATGGAACAGTTCTTCCAGGACAACCGTACCTATGATGCAGGCGGCGGAACCACATGCCCTCCCGCAATCCCTGCCGCAACCACGAATTTCACATATGCCTGCAGCGGCCTTTCGGCAACAGCCTACACGATAACCGCAACCGGGACCGGCGGCCTTTCCGCTTTTGTCTACAGCATCGATCAGGCCAATACAAAAACCTCAAACACACCCTGGGGTAATGGCGCAACCTGCTGGATCATGAAAGAAGGGGATGCATGTTGAACACCCCCGCGAAATCCGTGCCCCTGGGGTTCTCGCTGATCGAGTTGCTGATCGGCATTGCGATCATGGCCATCCTGGCGGGACTGGCCATGCCAAGCTTCCAGGCGTGGCTCCAGAATGCGCAGATCCGCAACGCGGCCGAGTCCGTTCAGAACGGATTGCAACGCGCACGCGCAGAAGCGGTGGGGCGCAACACCAATATCGAATTCGTGCTGGGGGCGGGCTCCTCCTGGGTGGTTCAATTGACCGACGGCACCGATATCGAATCGAGGTCAGCCAGCGAAGGCTCCAGAGACGTCACCGTTGCGGTCACACCGGCGGGTGCGACCACTGTCACCTTCAACAACTTCGGCGGATTACTGGCCGCCAACGCAGACGCTTCCCTGCCCTTCACACAAGTCGACCTTGATTCATCCGTTCTGGCGGCAACCGACAGCCAGGAGTTGCGAATCACGATCGGCCTGGGCGGCAATGTCAGGATGTGCGATCCCAATGCGCCCGTTTCCAGCCCGCGCGCATGTTGAACAGGAGGCAGTCACCATGAACCAAGCAAAGGCGATTCGCGCAAAATCCGCACAACGGGGTGTAGTGCTGGTGGAGGCGATGATCGCCATCCTGATCTTCTCCATGGGCGTGCTGGCCGTGGTCGGCCTGCAGGCCGCCATGGTCAAGAACACCGCCGACTCGAAGTTCCGTGCCGATGCCAGTTATATCGCACAGCAGCAACTCGGGCAAATGTGGGCCGACCCCGACAACCTCGCCAGCTACCCCGGCACGACCATTGACGTCTCCTCGTTGCTGCCGAACGGCACATTAACCATCACCCAGCCTAATGCCGACCAGTTCACGGTCACGGTCACCTGGCAGAGCCCGGGGGAAGCGCAGCATAATTACACCACCACTGCCGTCATTGCGGGGGGTTAGAAGAAATGGGAACGAGCGACAATCGCAACACACCTCATCAGACCGGCTTCACCCTGGTGGAGATCATGGTCGGCCTGTCCATCGGCATGCTTGCCACGATGGTCATCATGCAGGTCATGTCCGTCTTCGAAACACAAAAACGCGTCACGACGGGAACAGCCGATGCGCAGACCAATGGCGGCATCGCGCTGTATAACATCGGGCGTGACCTGCAGATAGCGGGCTTCCCCCTGTTGCCGGTCGCCAATTCGCCGCTCGAATGCACGACATTGACCTTCGGCGCTACCGGTATAAGCGGTATCTCCCCTGTCACCATCACCAACGGCGTGGCGGCATCCGGCGTCAGCGCCAGCGACACGATCACCATACGCTACGGCGACTCGCAAATGGGTGGCGTTCCCACCACGATCGGCGCGTTAAGCACCAATGATGCGACCGTTGACAGCAATCTGGGTTGCGCGGTCAACGATATTGCGATCGTCACCAACGGCACGACCTGCGCGATGACCAGCATAACCGCCGTGTCGGGTGTCGCCGCCCCCATGACGGTGACACTGGCAGACACCACCGCCGCCGTTGCCGGCGGCAATCTTGCCTGCCTGGGAACCTGGAACGAGATCACCTATGCCGTGAACAACGGCAACCTGGAGCGCACGGTCGCTCCGGGCGCACCCATCCCAAGCGTGGCCGGGGTCGTCAACCTCCAGGCGCAGTACGGGATCTCCGCAACGGCCGGCTCGAACCAGGTCGCACAGTGGGTGGATGCCAGCGGCGGCACCTGGGCCGCGCCTGCGGTCGCCGACCGCAACCGCATCAAGGCGGTGCGCATCGCGGTCGTGGCGCGCAATGCCAAAATGGAAGCAGTGGCTGTGACCAGCGCATGCAGCTCCACCACCGCAGCCGCACCCACCGGCCTGTGCGCATGGACCGGCAGCGCTTCTTCACCCGCACCGACGGTCGACCTGAGCGCCGGCGATCCGGACTGGCTGCGTTACCGCTACCGGATATTCGAAACCATCATCCCCATGCGCAACGTGATCTGGTCCAAGGATACGCTATGAAAACGCTGAGCAAACCCGGTCTCCAACGAGTGCGCGCCATGAAGCAGCGCGGTGTGGTGCTGTTCTTCACCCTTATCGCCCTGCTTGCCATGTCGCTAGCGGCGGTCGCGCTGATACGCTCGGTGGATACCAGCACCCTGATCGCCGGCAATCTGGCGTTCAAGCAATCGGCCACTTCTTCAGGCGATGCGGGGATCGAGGCCGCCATGAGCTGGCTGACGACGACGCAAGCGGCAAACAACGCCATCAACTTCCTGAGCGACGCCGCCCATCCGTTCAATGTCACCGACCTCGCCACGCGGCCCGGCTACCACTCCAATGCCGACCCCGCGCTGAACCTGACCACCGACGCCACATGGGACGATCTCAATAGCGTCCTCGTGGGGACGGATGGCAGCGGCAACACCATACGCTACCTCATACAGCGCGTATGCCGCACCGAGAATGCACTGCCCACCACTCAAAATTGCCTGTTCAGCGGCGCGCTCCAGGACAACAACGGGCAAAACATCCCCCTGCCCCAGGAAGTCTGCCAGGGAGCAGGCTGCCCGGCTGCAGGCCAGACTCCCCAGATCCACATCACCGCCAGAGCCACAGGGCCGAAGAACACCGTCAGCTACGTGCAGGCATTTGTCTACTAGGAGGCAAACCATGAAGCGCTATCCCGAAAACCGTCCCACCACCCGTCGCCAGTTACTGTCGCTTGCGCTGGCCGTCGGCCTCGCCTCGCCACTTCCTTCCCTGGCCGCCTCGGTCGCGCTCGCGACGTCGCCCCTGGCGACCTCCACCACCTCGGCGGTCAAACCCAACATCCTGTTCGTACTGGACAACTCGGGGAGTATGAACTGGGACCACATGCCGGACGATTCGTCGGACGGCGGAAGCGCGGTGACATTCAGCTATGGCCACTACGGCCTGCGCAGCAGCCAGTGCAACCAGGTCTATTACGACCCCGCCACCACTTACCTGCCGCCGGTCTACGCGGATGGCACGAGCTATCCTGATGCCAGCTTTACCGGCGCATGGATAGACGGGTTCGACACCGGCGCAGGCACCATAAATCTGAACACCGGTTTCAAGGCGTCCCAGAGCCTGAATACGGAT
>JBGARW010000016.1:0-30273 GCA_044230015.1 Gallionella sp.
AGCGCATTTGCCCATTCAGCCGCCAGGGTCGCGTCTTTCCACTCGATCGCTACGGTAACAATGTCGGTTTTTTTATCCCTGTCAACACTCATAACCCCCTGTTCGATCAACAGGCGATGCAGATCCCATTGCCCCGGCTGATCCTCCGGGTCATCCTCTTTCCAGCGTTTCTTTTTTGCATCCCAGTCATCTTCGAACAGGATCGGCATCAGCTTCTTTTCCTGTGCGAACTTCCACAGGAACTCGCGTGACTGCAGGACGGCAAGGCTTTCTTCAATCGAGCTTTCACCGGGTAACGATATCCCCGTCATTGCCGCAATTCCGGCCACCCCGCCAAGCGCCGAGGAGAGATTGCCTCCTTGTGCATCCTCGTTTTGCACCGGCGCAATCAGTATTTCGGCGCGATAGATGTTAGTCATCATCAGCGAGACAATGACGGCCAACACTGCCGCTCCCAGGGTCGCCCGAAGGATCATGCGCTTGTTCCTGGCGACCACCAGCAACAGGTCGAGCAGGTTGATCTCGTCTTCCGCCCCGTCCGCCCATCCTCCGGATCGCAGCGCAGGCCGGCCCTGCGCGTCAGGCTGCCGGTCCAATGGCTGCTCGCTCACTTGAACACCCCGATCGCCTTCATCGCCGCGACGCTGGTGCCGATCTGCATCATCGCGCGCGACCAGTCGAGCGCCACGTCCAGCAGGTTCACATGATCCAGGTCCTGCGGCACGACGATGGTATCGCCCGGGTTGATCCCGCTGCCGCCGGGCATCCACCAGCTGCCGTTGCCCGCCTCGACCTGGCCGTTCGCGCGAACGATATAGATGGCGTCCGGGTCGGCCATCCGGGTCGGCCCGGCCTGGCTCACATAATCCCCACGGTTCATGTTCGGGTTGTAGAGCAGCGCATTCTGGTTGTACACCTCGCCCAGCACGAGCACCTCGTCCGGGCGTTTCGGAACGATCAGCCGGTCCCCGGCGCGCAGGCGCAGGTCGTAGGGCTTGCCTTTCAGCCTGGCGGCATCCGCCAGCTCGATCACCATCCGGCCCGTGGCACGGACCGACTTCAGTTGTACCAGCATGCGCTTCGCCACATCCAGCCCATTTTGCTGGTGTGCCCTGAGCGTTTCATCACGCAATGCGGCGACCGGCTGTTCCATCTGGGCGACTTCCGATTCCATGCGCTGGACCAGATCATTGAGCTGTTTCTGTTGCTCTTCCCGCACCGATTCGCGCGTGAAGACCGCCGCGGGCAGGTAGGCATCGCCGGTGAATCCTCCGACGCGGCGCAGCAGCGAGGAAAGGTGTTCGCCCTCCTCGATCGGATAGGCACCGGGGTGCATCACCTCGCCCACCACCTGCACCTGCTCGGCGTTGCGCCAGTTGCTCAGGCGCCGGACCATCAGGACATCGTACGGCTCGAGCAGGATGTTGGAGCCTTCTTCCCCGCGCAAGGCGGCATTCAGGTCGATCTCGATGTGGTTGCTCCAGCGGCGCTGGCCGTTGACCACCTTGTAGCGGGTGATCTCGGCGCGCCCCAGATAGGCCATCTGGGTGACGTTGCCCCCCGCAAAGACGAGATCGGAGACCCGCATGCCCTGCGCGAGCGGGACGCTGCCGGGATGATGGATCTCGCCCATCACGGAGACCTCTTCGCGCAGCTTGCGTTCGTAGATGGAGTGCACGACCACGCGGTCCAGATCCTGCAGCGCGATGTCATCGCCCTTTTCGCCGGACATCGCGCGCGCGAGGTTCACCTTCAGCAGGTTGACATCGTGCGTCGCCGGATCGGTGCGATAGACCTCGATCTCGCCATTGTCGGTGTCGCGCAGCAGGCCGCCCGCGGCCAGCACCAGATCCGCCACCCGCATGTTGCGCTTGAACTCGTATTGCCCCGGCGTCTGCACGCTGCCGGCGATGCTCACCCTGGGCTGCTGGCGGAAATTGGCGCGCTGGAACACGTAGATACGGTCGCGCGGTTCGAGGCTGACATTCAGGTCGGCGGCCTTTCCGCCTTTCTCCAGCAGTTCTCCGAGACGGAAACGCATCAGCACCGGCTCGCGGGTGTCTTCCGCCTCCCGCTCGATGATGCCGTAGTCCAGCAGCGATTCCGGCAGCAGGTCATCCCGCGACGGCAGCAGGTCCATGACGCGCATGCCCTCGTGCCAGGCGTATTTTCCGGGGCGCTTGACGTTGCCGATCAGCAGGATCTGGTTGCTTTCGAATTCGGTGGCCGGGAACACCTTGATGACGTCGCCGTTCTGTACGCTTGTTGCCAGCCCTGCATCGGTCAGCCCGATATTGACGACCTGCTTATCGCCGCGCGGATTGAAGCGCTCGATCAGGGCCTTGCTGGTATAGGCCTTGGGCAACAGGCCCCCGGCAAGCTTCAGCATGTCGCCGACCGTCTGCTCGCCTTTCAGTTCGTAGATCGCCGGGCGGATCACCTCGCCGGCGATGGCAGCCGTCTTGCCGATGGGCGGGACGAACACCACGTCGCCCGGCAGCAGGCGCACGTCGCGGCTGGTGTCGCCCTTCAGCAGGAAATCGTACAGATCGATGGTGCCGACGCGCCGGCCGTTGCGCTTGAGTTCGATGTTGCGCAGGGAACCGACCTTCTTGACCCCGCCGGAGGCGAACAGCGCATGGGAGAGCGTCGCCAGCCCGCTCACGGTATAGGAGCCGGGGCGGAACACGTCGCCGAGCGCGAAGATCCGGATCGAGCGCAATTGCCCCATGGTGATGCTGGCCGACACGCCGATCATCTTCTGGTTGATCTGCTCGGAAAGCATGGCCTTGGCCTGCGCGAAACTCATCCCGGCCAGGGAGACGGGGCCGATCTGCGGGAAGGCGATCGTGCCCTCGCGATCGACGGTCAGCGCCAGTTCCCTGGCATCCTTGCCGAACAGTTGCACCTTGATCTCGTCGCCCGGGCCCAGCACGTATTCCGGCGGCACCGGGATGTCCGTGACCGGAGCAAAGCTGCTCGGTTGCCCGGCAAACAGCTCATAGCCGAACTGTTGCAGGCTTTCGGTGCTGACCATCATCGGTTTGGATTCGCGCACGAATGCCTCGAAGGCGCGGCGCACTTCGACCTGTTCAGCCGCCTGCTGCGAACCGACCTCGGTGACCGACACGTCGGTTTTGGGCGAGGGTGCCACTTCAGCGCCTGCCTGTTTCACATCAAGCATCGGGGTCTTGATCTCGTATTCCAGGCGACCGCCACCCACCTCGCGCGGTTGCACCGTCACCGGACTGGATACCTCGACCGGCTTCGGTTTGTCTGTGCCCCCTACTGCCTGCTGAATCAAAGCAGCCCGCTGCTCCGGAGTGAGTTGCTGCAACATCCGGAGCTGCTCCGGCGTCGGCTCGACCGCCCACGCGGCAGGCGCCATGGCGACCATACCCGCCACCACCAAAGCCAGTCCCCAACGGTGGAGCGGCAACGTATAACGGCATTCGCTCTGAAGCAGATAGTGGAACTTCACTGGAGAACTCCTGAATGTTTGATGTGCGAATCAAGCCCGGCAAAAGCGGGGGGATTCTACCACTGAATCTGCTGGAGGCGCGAGCCGGAGTCGAACCGACCTACACGGATTTGCAATCCGGTGCATAACCGCTTTGCTATCGCGCCGTGCTGAAATGATTAAGGGAAAGCGGAGGATGCTTTCCCTTGTTGTCTGGAGCGGGAAAAGAGTCTCGAACTCTCGACCTCAACCTTGGCAAGGTTGCGCTCTACCAACTGAGCTATTCCCGCGAAACGAGTTGCGCATTATAGAGATATTCGAATGCCTGTCAATATTCGCAACCGGCAAATATTCATTTTCCAGATCCTCCGGGCCTGAACAAACGCTCGAAGTTCTCTGTGGTGCATCGTCCGACCTCCCCGATGTCGAGGCCGCGCAGCGCGGCGATCTCCGCGGCGACATGCTTCACATAGGCCGGCTGGTTGAGCTTGCCGCGATGCGGCACGGGCGCCAGGTACGGCGCATCGGTCTCGATCAGGATGCGCTCCAGCGGCGCGCGCTGCGCCACTTCCCTGACCTGCTTCGCGTTCTTGAAGGTGACGATACCGGAAAAGGAGATGTAGAAGCCCATCGCCAGGGCGGCTTCGGCGACTTCCCAGGTCTCGGTGAAACAGTGCATCACGCCGCAGGCTTCGGCGGCATCTTCCTCCTTCATGATGCGCAGCGTGTCCGCTGCCGCATTGCGGGTGTGGATGATCAGCGGTTTGCCGCTTTCGCGCGCCGCGCGGATGTGGTTGCGGAAGCGCGCGCGCTGCCATTCCAGATCGCCCTTCAGGCGGAAGTAATCCAGGCCGGTCTCGCCGATGGCGATGACCCTGGGGTGCTGCGCCAGCTCGACCAGGCGCGCGACACTTGGCTCTTCGACGCCCTCGTGATCGGGATGCACGCCCACCGAGGCATAGAGGTTCGGGTGCCGCTCCACAAGCTTGAGCATTTGCGGGAGCTTTTCCAGATCGACCGATACGCACAGCGCGCCGACGACTTCATCCAGGCGCATCTGCTCCAGCACGCTGCCGATGTTTGCGGCAAGCTCGGGGAAATCGATGTGGCAGTGGGAATCGATGAACGGCATGGTTATCCAAGCATGACCTGGCGATAGGAGAACAGCAGAGACTCCAGGAACAACTTGGGGTTGAGCGTATGCTGCGCTTCGCGTTTCGCGCCCTGCAGGTAGCTTTGCAGGCGCGCCAGATCCAGCGCGGCGACGGGTTCGACCAGTTTCCTGATGGCCGCTTCTTCACCGGTGTGGTAGCGCAACCTGCCCGCCTGCTTCATCGCGTTCAGGTCATAACCCCATTGCTGCAGCCATTGCACGACCGCCACCTGCTCGGTCTTCTGCAACGCATCGGCCAGTGCGAACACGTCCATCATGGCCGGCTGGCGCACGGCGCGCAGCAGCTTGTCGCGCTCCTCGCCGCCCATCTGCCCTTCCGTTAGGGCAGCCTGCAGCGGCGCAAAACCGGATGCCGCGAGGGCTTCGGCGGGGTCTTTCACGCCCTGCTGCGCCAACCAGCGTTCGGCCTCTGCAGCATCCGGCGCTTGCAAGGCGAACGGCAGGCAGCGGCTCAGGATGGTCGGCAGCAGTTGCTGCGGCTTGTGCGACACCAGGATGAACAGCATGCCGGGCGGCGGTTCCTCGAGGTTTTTCAGCAGGGCGTTCGCGGCATTGGTGTTCATCGCCTCGGCGGGATGGATGACGACCACGCGCCCGCCGCCCTGGTGCGCCGACATGCCGGAAAAATCAGCCAGCCCGCGCACCTGGTCGACGGATATCTGCCTGCTGGGTTTCTTTCCGGATTCGCTTTCCTCGCCGTCGAGGCTCAGCACCTCGGGCTGCAGCAGGCAGAAGTCCGGGTGTGAGCCCTGGGAGAACCAGTGACACGAAGGACATTGTCCGCAGGCGAACCCGGCTCCATCCGGTTGCCGGCACAACAGGCTTCGGGCGAAACTCATCGCCAGATCGAACTTGCCGATCCCCTTGCCTCCCTTGAACAGCAGGCCATGCGGCGGGCGTCTGCGCAGCTCTTGCAAGCGCAACCAGTCACCCTTCTGCCAAGGATATATATTATTCATATTCAGATAGATGAGACTATCTTCTCGAGTCTTAGTTTAACTTCATCCATGGACCGCGCCGCATCGATGACAATATAGCGCTGCGGGTTCTGTTGCACGCGCCTGTGGTACGCGGCACGCACCCGCTCGAAAAAATCGGCCTGCTCCTGCTCGAAGCGATCCAGCGCGGCATTGTTGTTTGTCAGGCGCTGCCGCGCGACCTCGACCGGGACATCGAAGAACAGCGTCAGGTCGGGCTGCAAATCGCCGTGCACCCATTGCTCGAGCTGGCTCAGCTTATCCCAGTCCAGCCCCCTGCCGCCGCCCTGATAGGCGAAGCTGGCATCGCTGAAGCGATCCGAGACCACCCACTTGCCGCTGTTCAGCGCCGGTTTGATGACCTGTTCGATGTGTTCGAGGCGCGCCGCGAACATCAGCAGCGCCTCGGTACCGATGCCCATCGGCTGGTTCAGCAGTATCTCGCGCAGTTGCTCGCCGAGCGGCGTGCCGCCCGGTTCGCGCGTGACCAGCACATCGGGGCCGCGCCGCCGCAATGCATCGGCGAACCATGCCAGATGGGTGCTCTTGCCCGCGCCGTCCACGCCTTCAAAAGTAATGAATTTGCTCATTTCTGGTACTGGTTCACCGCCCGGTTATGCGCCGCCAGATTGCTGGAAAATTGCGAACTACCGTCGCCGCGCGCCACGAAGTATAGCGCGTCGGTCTGTGCCGGGTGCAGCGCCGCCCGCAATGCGGCCATACCCGGCAGGGCGATCGGCGTGGGCGTCAGCCCGCTGCGCATGTAGGTATTGTAAGCGCTATCGGCAAGCAGGTCGCGCTTGCGCAGGTTGCCGTCGAACTTCTCGCCCAGACCGTAGATCACGGTCGGGTCGGTTTGCAGCAGCATGCTCTTGCGCAGGCGATTCACGAACACGCCGGCGATCATCTCCCGGTCACTGGGTGTCCCGGTCTCCTTTTCGACGATGGAAGCCAGGATCAGCGCCTGATAGGGGGTTTTAAGCGGCAGGCCCGCCTCGCGCTCTGCCCAGGCTTGCTGCACGCGCTGCTGCATGGCCCGGTAGGCGCTCCCGAGTATCGCCAGGTCGCTGCTGCCGGCGGCGAAGTTGTAGGTGTCCGGGAAAAACAGCCCCTCCGGGTGGTTCTCCGCCGCGCCGATGCGTTGCATGATCTCCGCATCACTCAAGCCCAGTGTGTCATGCGCGATGTCCGGGCTGGCATCCAGCGCAGCGCGGAATTGTTTGAACGTCCAGCCCTCGATGACGCTGATCTGCCCCTGGATGACCAGCCCCTTGCCGAGCATGTCCAGCAACTCCAGGGGCGAGACAGGATGCTGCAGCGCGTATCTGCCGGCCTTGAGTTGCGCCGACTTGCCGAGCAGGCGCGCCAGCCAGACGAATGCCCAATCCTGTTCCAGCAGCCCGGCCTGCCGCATGTCGCGCGCCATGCCCTTCAGGCTGCCGCCCTGCTTCAGGGTGAACTCGAACGGTGTGACGGGCAATGGCAGCGGGTGCATGGCGTAGTAGCCCAGCCCTGCCGCAGCAAGCGACACCAACAGAAATGCCAGAATGAGCAGCCGGCGCATCATGTTTCCTGCCGCTCAAGGTCCCGGCGGATCCGCAGCGCGACCGGGAAATGGTCCCAGCGCCTCTGTTCCAGCTCGCGTACCGGCCATAGCCCGATGACGCTGTTCACGAGGAACATCTCGTCGGCCTGCAGCGCCTCTTCCAGCGTGACATCGCGCTCCTGCAGCGCAACGCCCTGCTGCAGCGCCCACGCCATGACCCGCCCGCGCTGGATACCCGCCACCCCGCAGCGCGACAGGCCGGGCGTGATCAACCGCCCGCGCGAAACCAGGAACAGGTTGCTGCGCGTGCCTTCGATCAAGCGCCCTTCGGCATCCAGCAGCAGCCCTTCGGCCAGCCGGCTATCGCACGACCGTGCCTCGGCCAGCTCTGCCGCGGCCAGCACGTTTTCCAGGCGGTTGAGGTGTTTGATGCCCGCCAGGCGGGGTTGTGCGGACAGGCGCAGGCGGCACAGCCGCGCCTTGATGCCCTGCGTCGCCCATTCCGGCGGGTGGTCCGGCAGGGGGGAGAAGTCCCAGATGCGCGTGGGAACCGCATCGGCAGGCGGCGCATAGCCGCGCGTACCCTCGCCGCGCGTGACGATCAGCTTCACCACGCCGTCCGGGTGCTGCGCCAGCACTTCGGCCAGCTCGGCGCAGAGCAGCACCTCGTCCGGGCAGCTCATACCCAGCGCGGCGCAATCATGTTGCAGTTTCAGATAATGCAGGGGCCAGTGCAGCGCCTTGCCTTGGGCGGCGCGCAGGGTGCGGAACACCCCGTCGCCGTAGAGCAGCCCGCGATCACGGATGCCGATCGAGCTGCCGGGCTTACCGTTGACCAGCATTACGGAAGCCCGGATAAATGGCTGTGGCGGCACATTGCTGCGTTGCGCGGTGCTCGCAACCTCGCCTATCCACATGATATGTGGCTTCGACATAACCTGAAGGTAAGTCTTCGCCGAAACCCGCTTCGCTCGTTTTCTCGGCTGCTGTGCTCCGGGCGCCTTGCACTGCATCCGCCTCGCTCATTTCTCCAAGCTTCCTGCTAAACCTTTTTGAATACCAGCGAGCCGTTGGTTCCGCCGAAGCCGAAGTTGTTGTTCACCGCGACGTCGATCTTCATGTCGCGCGCGGCATTCGCGCAGTAGTCCAGATCGCATTCCGGATCCTGCTCGAAGATGTTGATGGTCGGCGGGGAGATCTGGTGATGTATCGCCAGGGCGCAGAATACCGACTCGATCCCGCCCGCCCCGCCGAGCAGATGGCCGGTCATCGACTTGGTGGAATTCACCACCAGTTTTTTGGCGTGGTCGCCGAACGCCAGCTTGATCGCATCGGTCTCGTTCTTGTCGCCCAGCGGCGTCGAGGTGCCGTGCGCGTTGATGTACTGCACGTCCTGCGGGTTCAACCCGGCGTTGCGCAGCGCATTCGACATGCTGCGCTTCGGCCCGTCCGTATCCGGCGCGGTGATGTGATAGGCGTCGCCGCTCATGCCGTAGCCGGCCAGTTCCGCATAGATCTTCGCCCCGCGCGCCCTGGCGTGCTCGTATTCTTCCAGCACCATCACCCCGGCGCCTTCGCCGATCACGAAGCCGTCGCGGTCCTTGTCCCACGGGCGGCTGGCGGTGGCGGGATCGTCGTTGCGCGTGCTGAGTGCGCGCGCGGCGCCGAAACCACCCACCGCGAGCGGGCTTATCGTGGCTTCCGCCCCACCGGCGATCATCACGTCCGCATCGCCGTACTCGATGATGCGCGCCGATTCGCCGATGCAATGTGTGCCGGTGGTGCAGGCGGAGACCATCGCCAGGTTCGGCCCCTTCAGCCCGTACATCACGGACAGGTTGCCGGAGATCATGTTGATGATCGTGCCCGGGATGAAGAACGGCGATATCTTGCGCGGCCCCGCGGCGAGGAAATCAGAGTGCGTCTCCTCGATCATCGGCAAGCCGCCGATGCCGGAGCCGATGTTCACACCGATACGCTCGGCATTCTCCCCGGAAACTTCCAGCCCGGAATCCTTGAACGCCTCCATGCCGGCCACCAGCCCGAGATGGATGAAACGATCCATGCGGCGCGCATCCTTGGCGGGAATGTATCGGGTAGCGTCAAAATCCTTCGCTTCTCCGGCGATCTGTGCGGCCATCGCGCCGGCATCGAAGCGGGTGATCCTGGTTATACCGGACTTCCCCGCGACGATGTTCTGCCAGGCGGCTGGGATCCCGATCCCGACCGGGGATACGATCCCCAGCCCGGTAATGACGACTCTGCGTTTAGACAAACCGGCTCCGTTTTTGAAACAGAAAAGAGAATGGGATTATTTTTGATGCGCCAGGACGTAATCGATGGCTTGCTGGACGGTGGTGATCTTTTCCGCGTCTTCGTCGGGGATCTCGCATTCGAATTCTTCTTCCAGAGCCATCACCAGCTCCACGGTATCCAGAGAATCTGCACCCAGATCGTTGACGAATGAAGATTCGTTCTTGACTTCGGATTCGTTCACGCCAAGCTGTTCGGCAACGATCTTTTTAACGCGTTGTTCAATAGACATTTATCTCTCCCACCCTGTTTAAGTTAAAAAAGCGGACGCGATTGTATCAAAGTTGCCCGGAATTCCAAATGGGAACCGCTAAAAACTGCCGATCGCTTTTTTGGTCCTACCGCCATCTATCTGATTATCCTGAATTCCCTGCTTCAGGCAGAAGATCGGGGAAACGCATCCTGATCCAGCGGCGGCGCGATTCTGATGATCTCCTCCGCCGAAGTCAGCCCTGCGGCGACCTTTTCCGCCCCGCTCAGGCGCAGCGGTTTCATGCCCTCGCGTTGTGCCAGCGCCCTGATCCCGGCAAGTTCGGCATCCTTGATCACCAGCTTCTTCATTTCCGCGCTGAACGGCAGCATCTCATAGATGCCGGTGCGCCCGCGATAGCCGGTCATGCGGCATTCGAGACAGCCGGTGGCGGTGCTGACCTGCGCGGGTTTGGCGGCCTTCCACGGGCTGACCAGTTCCTGCCATATGTCGTCACCGATCCCGCCTGCTGCCTTGCAGTACGGGCACAGTGTGCGCGCCAGACGCTGGGCCATCACGCCCAGCAGCGTCGAATTGAGCAGGTAGGCCGGCACGCCCAGCTCGAGCAGGCGCGTAACGGCGGAAGGCGCATCGTTGGTATGCAGCGACGACAGCACCAGGTGGCCGGTGAGCGCCGCCTGTATCGCCATCTCAGCGGTCTCCGCATCGCGGATCTCGCCCACCATGATGATGTCCGGGTCCTGGCGCAGCAGGGTGCGCACGCCGTCGGCGAAACCCAGCCCGATGTTGTGCTGCACCTGCATCTGGTTGAATGCCGGCTCGATCATCTCGATCGGGTCCTCCACCGTGCAGACGTTCACTTCCGGCGTGGCCAGCTGCTTCAGCGTGGAATACAGCGTGGTGGTCTTGCCGGAGCCGGTCGGTCCGGTCACCAGGATGATGCCGTTGGGCTGGCGTGTCCAGCCGTTCCACAGTGCGGTCTGTTCGCGTGTGAAGCCGAGGTCGGAGAAATTCTTGACCAGGACTTCCGGATCGAATATCCGCATCACCAGCTTCTCGCCGAACGCGGTCGGCATGGTGGAAAGACGCAGCTCGATCTCGTCGCCGTCCGCGCTGACCGTCTTGATGCGCCCATCCTGCGGCCTGCGCTTCTCCACCATATCCATGCGCCCGAGCAGCTTGATTCGGTTGGTGATGGCATTGGTGACGGGGATGGGCAACTGATAGACCTGATGCAGCACACCGTCGATGCGGAAGCGCACGATGCCGATGTCGCGGCGCGGCTCCAGATGGATGTCGCTGGCGCGTTGCTCGAATGCGTATTTGAACAGCCAGTCCACCAGCGTCACCACATGCTGTTCGTTGGCATCCAGATTCTTGCTCTTGCCAAGCTCGACCAACTGCTCGAAATTCTGCACGCCGACGGCCTGCCCCGCCTTGGCCTTGCTGGCAAGCTGCACCGAACTGGCGAGGTTGTAGATCTCCGGCAGGTAGTGGTTGATGTCAAGCGGGCTGGCCAGCACCAGCCTGATCTTCAGGTTGAGGATACGCTCCAGGTCCGCCACCCAGTCGGCAAGGAACGGCTCTGCGGTCGCGATGGTCACCTCGCCCTCGCCGACCTTGACCGGCATGATCTTGAGGCGCTCGGCATAAGACTTGGAAACGATATTGGCGATGCCACCGAAGTTCAGTTGCAGCGGATCGATGTGGAAATACGGCATGCCGATATGGGCCGCCAGCCATTCGGTGAGGAATTCGACACTGAGCAGCCTGTTGGGCGGCAATGGGCTGCGCCAGTTCTGCTCGCCGATGACCACCAGCGGATGGGCATGATCGGCTTTATGGTTCCTGGCGAGTCTTTCCGCTTCCACCGCCGGCACCATGTCGTCCCGCACCAGCCAGCGCAGGACGAATTCCAGCGTCAATCTCCGCCCCTGCTGCGCAGCGATGAAACTCTCTTTAGTCATGGGGAGCCATCCTGACTGAACGGTTCAGGTGGCAGTCGTCTCCGCAGCAGGCGACTGTGGCGAGTCATCCTGGGGCCGTTCGCCATGTGACGCGGCTTTCTTCAGCCGCTTCTGCTCCTGCTTCTGTTTCTTGGCGATCTCTTTCTGGCGTTTCTCGTACGTATAATTTGGCTTGGCCATTTGCGTTCCTGTTCAATGAAGTTGAGGGCTCAGGGCGGCATGATAACAAGCATTCCTGACTTGTATCGCTCTTCATGGCGCAAAGAGAGGTGGCATCCCGCCCTTTCCTTCATGCGCATCCTGCCGTTCACATGCGGTGTGACGCCGGTGTGCATGCCACACCCGGCCCGGCCAGGGAACCCACAGTGGCAGGGCCGCGGAATACTAGGACATGACCATTCCGCCATCGACGTTGATGACTTGTCCGGTAACATAATCCGCATCGGCGCTGCACAGGAAGGCCACTGCATCCGCGACATTCTCGGCACTGCCAAAGCAGCCAGCGGGGATGTTATTGATGAAATGCTGTTTCACATCGTCCGGCAGCAGTGCGGTCATTTCCGTGTTGATGAACCCTGGGGCGACCGCATTGACCTGGATGTTCCGTGCGGCAAATTCGCGGGCCAATGTCTTCGTGAGACCGATCAGGCCCGCCTTGGACGCCGCATAGTTCGCCTGTCCGGCATTGCCCATCTGCCCCACCACCGATGCGATATTGACGATCTTGCCGGCACGCTGCTTGAACATCTGCTTGTTGACCGCCTTGCATACGTTGAAGGCGCCGGTCAGGTTGACCGAAATGACAAGGTCCCACTCCTCCGGCTTCATCCGCAGGAAAAGGTTGTCCTTGGTGATTCCGGCATTGTTGACGACGATATCGAGGCTGCCGAACGTGGCGATCACCTGTTCGACGGCCTTCTCGATCGATTCAGGCCTGGTGACGTTGGCTTCGATACTGATGGCCTTGACCCCGAGCGCCTCCACCTCTTTGACCGTGTCGGGAGCCAGAGCCATGTCAAGGATGGCGACATTGGCCCCCTGACGGGCCAGCTTGAGAACGATGGCTTTGCCGATCCCCCGGGCGCCTCCTGTTACAAGAGCTGTTTTCCCCTTCAAACTCATAATATCCTCCCCAATCTAACCTGCGAAAGCCACGAAAAACCTATGCGAGTATACCCAAAGCCGACTTCAATGCTTCACCGTCGTTGATGGCCAGGGCCTGCTGGTTGGTGTCGATGCGTTTGTTCAGGCCGGCCAGCACCTTGCCCGGCGCGCATTCGGCATTGTGTGTGATGCCCTGCCTGCCGAATTCCAGCACGGTCTCCACCCAGCGTACCGGCGAATACAACTGGCGCACCAGTGCATCCCTGATCGCCGCGCCGTCACTGTAAGCCGCGACATCGGCATTGTGCAGCACGGGGATGACAGGCGCCTGAACCGCGACATCGGCAAGATAGCCGCGCAGCTGTTCAGCCGCGCCTTTCAGCAACTGGCAGTGCGACGGCACGCTCATCGGCAGCATGATGGCGCGCTTCGCACCCCTGGCCTTGGCCAGTTCCATGCCGCGCTCCACCGCCGCGCGGTTCCCGGCGATCACGACCTGGCCCGGGGAATTGAAGTTCACCGCTTCCAGCACTTCGCCCTGCGCTCCTTCGGCACACACGGCGCGCACCGCCTCGTCGTCCAGGCCGAGGATCGCGGCGATGCCGCCCACCCCTTCCGGCACGGCCTGCTGCATGCACTGCGCGCGGTAGCGCACCAGCGGCAGCGCATCGGCGAAACGCAACGCGCCGGCGGCGACCAGCGCTGTGTATTCGCCCAGGCTGTGCCCCGCCAGCATCGCCGGTGCCGCGCCGCCCTGCCCCTGCCAGGCGAGGTACACGGCCACGCCCGCGGTGAGCATGACCGGCTGGGTATTCACGGTGGCGTTCAGGTCGGCATCGCTGCCTTCGGCGACCAGTTGCCACAGGTCCTGCTTCAATACCTCGGAGGCTTCGGCGAAGGTGTCGCGCACCACGGCGTAATCGGCGTAGCCGTTCATCATGCCGCGCGATTGCGAACCCTGGCCGGGGAAGACGAATGCGAATTTTGTCATGTTGGAACCTACCACTTGATAAGAACTGCGCCCCAGGTGAACCCCCCGCCGACGGCCTCGATGAGGATGTTCTGCCCGGCCTTGATGCGCCCGTCGCGCACCGCGGCATCCAGTGCCAGCGGGATCGATGCCGCCGAGGTGTTGCCGTGGGTGGCGACCGTGACGATCACATTATCCATGCTCAGGCCGAGCTTCTTGGCGGTGGCCTCCATGATGCGGATGTTGGCCTGGTGCGGCACCAGCCAGTCGATATCGGAGCCTTGCAGGTCATTTTCCGCCAGCACCTCCTCGACGACGTCGCTCAATACCCTGACAGCGAACTTGAAGACCGCCTGGCCGTCCATCTTGAGGAACGGGTCGCCCTGCACCTCGCCGTTGCGGATGCTGCCATCGGCCTTCAGCATGTCGCGATGGCGGCCGTCGGCGTGCAGCTTGCTGGCGACGATGCCCGGCGTCTCGCTGGCTTGCAGCACCACCGCGCCCGCGCCGTCGCCGAACAGCACACAAGTCGCGCGGTCCGTCCAATCGAGGATGCGCGACAGCACTTCCGCGCCGACCACCAGCGCGGTCCTGGCCTGCCCGCCGCGTATGTACAGGTCGGCGGTATTCAGCGCATAGACGAAGCCGCCGCATACCGCCTGCATGTCGAAGGCCGCGCCGCAATTCCTGATGCCGAGTTTGTCCTGCAGGATGCAGGCGGTGCTGGGGAATATCTGGTCCGGCGAGGTGGTTGCGACTATGATCAAGTCGATCTCCTCCGCGCCGATCCCGGCCGCCTCGATGGCGCGGCGGCTGGCTTGCAAGGCGAGGTCGCTGGTCAGCTCGCCGTCCGCCGCGATATGCCGCTCATGGATGCCGCTGCGCGACACGATCCAGTCGTGCGAGGTCTCGACGATCTTTTCCAGGTCGTGATTGGTCAGCGTCCTGGCGGGCAGATAACTGCCGGTACCGATTATCCTTGAATGCATCAGACCGCTCCTTGACCCGTGTTTTGACGCTCGTGATGCCATTTTTCGATATGCTCGCTGATGTGCCGCAGCATGCCCTCGCGCGCCTCCTCGGCGGCGCGCTCGATGGCGCAACGGAAGGCATAGGCATCCGCCGAACCGTGGCTCTTCACCACGATGCCTTTCAGCCCGAGAAAGCTTGCGCCGTTGTAGCGGCGGTGATCGACCCGGTGCTTGAAGGCCTTGAGCACCGGCATCGCCACCAGCGCGGCGATCCTGGTGAACATGTTCCGTTTGAACTCCTCGCGCAGGAACCCGCCCAGCATCTGCGCCAGCCCCTCGGTGGTCTTGAGCGCGACATTGCCGACGAAACCATCGCATACCACGACGTCGGTGGTGCCCTTGAAGATATCGTTGCCTTCGATGTTACCGTAGAAATTCAGGTCGCTGGCGCGCAGCAATTCGGCTGCCTGCTTGACCACTTCGTTGCCCTTGATGTCTTCGCTGCCGATGTTCAGCAGGCCGATGCTGGGGTCGGGCTTGTGCTCCAGCGCGGTGACCAGCGTGGAGCCCATCAGGGCGAATTGCAGCAAGTGTTCGGCGCTGCAATCGGTGTTGGCGCCCAGGTCCAGCATGCAGATCTGGCCTTTCTTGGTCGGCAGATACGAGGCGATGGCGGGGCGGTCGATACCCGGGATGGTTTTCAGCACGTAGCGCGCCGTCGCCATCAACGCGCCGGTATTGCCGGCACTGACGCAGGCCAGCGCCTCGCCGCTCTTGACCAGGTCGATGCTGACACGCATCGAGGAATCTTTTTTGCCGCGCATGGCGGATTGCGGCGACTCATCCATGCCCACGACTTCACTGGCGGGATGGATGCGCATATGGGGGCTCGTCTGCACACCCAGGGTGCGCAGCTCGGATTCGATGGCATCGGGGATGCCCACCAGAACGATGGTATCGCCGGGGGAATGCTTCAGGTAATCGACCGCGGCGCGGACGGTGACCGTCGTACCGTGGTCGCCTCCCATCGCATCTATGGCCAATGTGACGTCCACTAAGCGATTCCTTGGTAAAAAGACAGGAATAGAAAAGAAAACGCAGCCGGCCATGACAGCCGGCTGCGTGGCTTAAGGGTTTATTCGCCCTTGGTCTTGACTACCTTCTTGCCACGATAGAAGCCGCTCGGGCTGATGTGGTGGCGCAAATGGTTTTCGCCCGTGGTCGGCTCGACCGCCGTCGCCGGATTGGTCAGAAAATCGTGGGCGCGGTGCATGCCGCGCTTGGACGGGGATTTTTTATTCTGCTGAACTGCCATGATGCCTCCTAATGAAACCCTAAGAACAAATTAATTACGCACTACGCTTCAATTTCGCCAAAACCGCAAAAGGGCTCTTTTCTTCCTCATGCCCATTCCCCGCTTCTGTTGCCCGGCAAGCACCCGGTTCATGCCTGGGCGCGATGGGCAGGCTTAACAGGATCTCCTCTTCCAGCAAGTCCGGCACATCCAGATGTGCATCCGCCAGGATGCTGTCGAACTCCTCTTCCTCACTGCCTGCGATGTTCTCGTCCAGTGCATCCAGGCTTGCCTGGTCGCGCAACAGCAGCCGCGTATCGATCCGTACCTCATGCTCCATGGCGCCAAGGCAGCGCTGGCAACGCAGCCGGCAGTTCCCGGTGATGCCGATATCCAGCAGTGGATTGCCTTGCTTGTCGACGCCGCCGCGTACCGTGTATTCCAGAATCCCGCCGGAATCTTCCAGCGTATCCAGCAAACGCGGCATCTCGGCAACCGGCACTTTGCCGCTTATCTCTCTGCCATTCCCGGCAAAATCCAGGCTGTCGATGAAAGGCCGTGCGAACATGAGGCGCGCATGATATATTTTTCGCCGCTCCCTGTCAAAAGTCATGGCAAAAATCCCAAGGAATATCATTGAATTCTCAGTTGCTTGTCCTCGCCTCCACCTCCGTTTACCGCAGCGAGCTCCTTAAACGGCTACAGCTCCCTTTTGAGACCGTTGCGCCGGGCGTGGATGAAACCGCCCTGCCGGGCGAGTCGGCGCACGCCACCTCGATGCGTCTCGCGCAGCAGAAAGCCCGTGCCGTCGCTGCCGCGTATCCGGATGCGCTGATCATCGGTTCCGACCAGGTCGCCCTGCTGGAAGGCCAACAGCTCGGCAAACCGCTCACCCACGACAATGCGGTCCGGCAACTGCGCGCCATGCGCGGCAAGACGACCTGTTTCCATACCGCGGTGGCATTGCTGAACAGCAAGACCGGCAACATGCAGGCCGAGGTCGCGGAGAACCGCGTCACGCTGCGCGACCTCAGCGATGCCGAGATCGAGGGCTATTTGCTCAAGGAGCAACCCTATCACTGCGCCGGCAGTGCAAAGTCGGAGGGGTTGGGCATCGCGCTGATGGGCAGGATGGCCGGCGACGATCCCAATGCGCTGGTCGGCCTGCCGTTGATCTTGCTGGTCGATATGCTGCGCCGCGAAAACGTCCGGCTGTTCTGACCATGCCAGCGGCCAATACTACGGGTACGCTCTACCTGGTCCCCTGCACGCTGGGTGACACGCCCGTCGGGCAGGTGTTGCCGCAGCACGTCATCGATATCGCGCGCAAGCTGCGGCATTTTGTCGTGGAACACCCCAAGACCGCACGGCAATTCCTTGCCGCGCTCAAACCCGAACAGCCGATCCAGTCGCTGCATCTGGCCGAACTCAACGAACACACCCCTCCCGAAGCCCTGGCGGAGCTGCTTGCGCCGCTGCTGGCCGGGGAAGATGTCGGCATCCTCTCCGAAGCGGGCTGCCCCGGGGTCGCCGACCCGGGTGCGGACCTAGTCGGCCTGGCGCACCGCAACGGCATCCGCGTCGTACCGCTGGTCGGTCCCTCGTCGATCTTGCTGGCATTGATGGCTTCCGGCCTGGATGGCCAGCGTTTCGCCTTCCACGGCTACCTGCCGATCGAGGATGCGGAAAGGAACAGGGCGATCGCGGCACTGGAAGCCGAATCCGCAAAACGCAGGCAAACCCAGTTGTTCATCGAAACACCCTATCGCAACGAAAAGCTGTTTGGCGCCCTCCTTGCACACTGCCGGCCGCAGACGCTGCTGTGCATCGCCACCGACCTTACCCTGGCCGGCGAATCGGTCCGGACATGCTCCATCGCCCAATGGAAGTCGCATCCCATGCCGCATCTGAACAAGCGCCCGAGCCTGTTCCTGTTGCTGGCGCCCGGCTGAAGTTTCCGGCCTCATTTATTTGCATGAACAGGCGCTTTCTGGTATTAAAGCGAACTTTATTTTATCCCGTTGGAGAAACGTAATGCCGGTACAGCCACACAAACCCGTCGCCCCCTACAAGGCCAAGAAGGGCGAGGAATACATGAATCCGAAGCAGCTTGACCACTTCCGCAAGATTCTGAACGATATCAAGGCGGATCTGGGTGAGGATATCGACCGTACCGTACATACCATGCAGGACGAGGCGACTGTATTCGCCGACCCGAACGATCGCGCCACCCAGGAATCGGACATGGGTCTGGAACTGCGCAATCGTGACCGGGAGCGCAAACTCATCAAGAAGATCAACGAGATGCTCGCCAAGATCGATGCCGGTGAATATGGTTACTGTGACAACTGTGGCGTCATGATCGGCTTGAACCGCCTCGAAGCAAGGCCGACCGCGACCCTGTGCATCGACTGCAAGACCCTCGACGAGATCAGGGAAAAACAGATCGCGAAATAGAATTTCGCGATCTGTTTTCAGTGCAGGCTAACATACGCGAAGCTTATGTTATGCCGGAACTAAAAGCAGAAAAGGCCAAGGTTTCCTTGGCCTTTTGCTTTCGGCCAGGTTATGTCGTAGCCAAAAGCAACCTGCTCGCTATCTGCTTTCGGCGAAGACTCTTGTACCCGGAGGGTGAACCTTCCGGTTGCCTCGTAGCCAGAAACAAAAAAGCCCCGCCATGCGGGGCTTTTTCGTTGAGCCGGAAGAAACCTATTCGGTAACCGGCGCGGCCTTCTCGGGAGCGGGCAGCAGCACCTTCATGCTCAGTTTCATGCGCCCCTTATCGTCCACTTCCAGCACCTTCACGCGCACGATCTGGCCTTCCTTGAGATGATCCGACACGCTGTTGACGCGCTCGTGGGCGATCTGGGAGATATGCAACAAGCCGTCCTTGCCCGGCAAAACATTCACCAGCGCGCCAAAGTCGAGCAGCTTGACCACCGGGCCTTCGTAGATCTTCCCGACTTCCACGTCCGCCACGATGTCCTCGATGCGTTTCCTGGCCAATTCGCCCGCCTCGCCGCTTACGCAGGCGATGATGATATTGCCCTCGTCGTCGATGTCGATGGTCGTGCCGGTTTCTTCGGTCAGGGCGCGGATCACCGCTCCGCCCTTGCCGATCACATCGCGGATCTTTTCCGGATTGATCTTCATCTTGATCATGCGCGGCGCAAACTCGGAAACCTCGGTACGCGCCTGCGGCATGGCTTGTTTCATCAAACCCAGGATGTGCATACGGCCTTCGCGTGCCTGCGTCAACGCAGCCTGCATGATGTCGCGGGTGATGCCGTTGATCTTGATGTCCATTTGCAACGCGGTCACACCGGTTTCGCTGCCCGCCACCTTGAAGTCCATATCACCCAGGTGGTCTTCATCGCCGAGGATATCGGTCAGCACCGCGAAGCGGTTGCCTTCCTTGATCAGCCCCATGGCGATACCCGCCACATGTGCCTTGAGCGGCACACCGGCATCCAGCAGCGACAGACAGCCGCCGCACACCGAGGCCATCGAGCTGGAGCCGTTCGACTCGGTGATCTCCGACACCACGCGTATCGCGTAGCCGAAATCCTCTTCGCTGGGCAGCACCGCGACCAGCGCGCGCTTGGCCAGGCGACCGTGGCCGATCTCGCGGCGCTTGGGCGTGCCCACGCGGCCGGTCTCGCCGGTGGAATACGGCGGAAAATTGTAGTGCAGCATGAAACGGTCGGTATATTCGCCTTGCAGCGCGTCTATTCTTTGCGCATCGCGCATGCTGCCCAGGGTCGCCGCCACGATGGCCTGTGTTTCGCCGCGGGTGAACAACGAAGAACCGTGGGTGCGCGGCAATATGCCGTTGCGGATGGTGATCGGGCGTACGGTACGGGTATCGCGGCCGTCGATGCGGGGCTCGCCGCTCAGAATCTGCCCGCGCACGATCCTGGCTTCCAGGGCGCTGAACAGGTCGTTGACATGGTTCTTCTGGCCGGGTGCGGATTCCGGCGTGATGACCGCCGCCACCACATTGTCGCGGATCGCATTCACCGCGTCGGTGCGCGCCTGCTTGGAACGGATCGCATAAGCCTGTTGCAATGGGGCATCGGCCAGTTCGGCGATCCTGGCGATCAGCGCCTCATCCTTGGCGGGCGCAGCCCAATCCCAGGCTGGCGCGCCGACTGCATCGGCCATCTCATTGATTGCCTGGATCACCACTTGCATCTGTTCGTGGCCGAACATCACCGCGCCCAGCATGATCTCTTCAGACAACTGTTGCGCTTCGGATTCCACCATTTGCACGGCACGGTCGGTGCCGGCGACCACCAGATCCATCTGCGAAGTCGCAAGTTCCGTCGCAGTCGGGTTGAGCAGGTACTGCCCATTGGCATAGCCAACGCGCGCCGCGCCTATCGGGCCGTCGAACGGGATGCCGGACAACGCCAGCGCGGCGGACGCGCCGATCATCGCGGGGATGTCGGAATCGATCTCGCTGTCCGAAGACATCACCGTCGCGACGATCTGCACCTCGTTGTAAAAGCTTTCCGGGAACAACGGGCGCAACGGGCGATCGATCAGGCGCGAAGTCAGGATCTCCTTCTCGCTCGGGCGGCCTTCGCGCTTGAAGAAACTGCCGGGGATCTTGCCCGCAGCGTAGGTCTTTTCCTGATAGTCCACGGTGAGCGGGAAGAAGTCCTGCTCGGGCTTGGCATCCTTCCTGCCGACCACAGTGACCAGCACCATGGTGTCGTCCAGGCTGACCATCACCGCGCCGCTGGCCTGGCGCGCGATCTCGCCGGTTTCCAGAGTGAGTTGATGCTTGCCGTATGCTAATGTTTTTTTGTAGTGACTCAAGATAGACCTCTCTGTGGGTGGCATGGGGCGCGATCGCGCCATGCGTTGTGACAAGACAAAAACAACACGGGCCGCTTAAGCGACCCGCTGGATGCGATCTGTTACTTGCGGATTTCCAGGCGCTGGATCAGCGCACGATAGCCGGCATCATCCTTGCTCTTGAGGTAATCGAGCAGCTTGCGGCGACGGCTCACCAGACGCAGCAGGCCGCGGCGGGAATGGTGGTCCTTGGTATTGTCCTTGAAATGCTCGGTCAGATAAGCGATGCGTGCGGTGATCAGGGCCACCTGCACTTCCGGGGAACCGGTGTCGCTCTTGGCGCGTTGAAAGTCGGTAACGATTTGCGCTTTTTGCGCGGCGGTAATAGCCATCAGTCTTTATCTCCTAAAAAAAGTGCCGCATTCTACCCCTGAATGCCCCTATTGCTCAACCCCAAAATTTTCCGCCAAATCAACCTTGGCGGCCTGTTTTGCCACGCCGGACAACAACCGTTCTGGGGAAAGGCGGCGGCCCTGCAGCAGACCCACCCCGATGAATCCCTGCGGGCCATGCAGGCAGACCCTGCCGTCCGGCAAACCGGTATCCAGCCCAAGCCGCTGGCCCTGTGCGAGGCGCTGGGTTTGCACGGCATCCAGTTGCAGCCTGGGCATGTCCGGCATCAGGGCCTCCAGCGGCAGCACGCAGGCAGCGCGCCCGGCCTCGGTCATCGCTTCCAGTTGCTGCCAGTTATAAGCGTCTTTTAAATCGAAATGGGCGATCGCGGTGCGGCGCAGGCCGATCAGATGCGCGCCGCAGCCGAGCGTCGCGCCGATGTCTTCGGCGAGCGTGCGTATGTAAGTCCCCTTGCTGCAACGCACGGTGATATCCATTTCGTTGCCGCTGAAGGAATTCAGCACCAGTTCGTGGATCGTCACATTGCGCAGTTCGCGCTCGATGGTCTCGCCTTTGCGGATGTATTCGTAGAGCGGCTTGCCCTGATGCTTGAGCGCGCTGTGCATGGGCGGAAGCTGCTGTATCCCGCCGCGGAATCCTGCCAGCACGGCATCGACGTCGGCCTGCCCAACCTCGACCGGATGTTCGGCGATGATCTCGCCCTCCGCGTCGCCGGTGCTGGTGGTTTGCCCCAGGCGCAGCAAGGCGCGATAGGTCTTGTCGGCATCCAGCAAGGCATTGGAAAACTTGGTGGCCTCGCCGAAACAGATCGGCAGCAGGCCGGTGGCGAGGGGATCGAGGGTGCCGGTATGCCCGGCCTTTTCTGCCTGGAACAGGCGGCGGACTTTTTGCAGCGCGGTGTTGGAGCTTGATTCGAGGGGTTTATCGAATAGCAGCACACCGTCCAGCGGGCGATAAGTGCGCGCCATACGGGTTATTCGGATCTATCGGGATGTTGCTTGTCGCTGGCCACTGCCTGTTCGATGAGTTGCGACAGGTGGCTGCCGCGCTCGACGGAGGAATCGTAAACGAAATGCAGTTGCGGCATGATGCGCAACTTGATGCTGTGCGCCAGCTTTTTGCGCAAAAAACCGCTGGCACTCTCCAGTCCCTGCTGGGCTTCCTCGTGTTTACCGTCAAGCCGGGTGAAAAAGATCTTGGCATGGGAATAGTCGCCCGCGACCTCGACACCGGTGATGGTCACCAGGCGCACGCGCGGATCGTTGATCTCGAGGCGCACCAGTTCGGCTATTTCGCGCTGGATCTGCTGGCCGATCCGGTCAGTCCTGGCGAAGTTGCCCATTACAGCGCGCGCGCGACCTCGACGATCTCGTAGGCCTCAAGCTTGTCGCCCACCACCAGATCATTGAAATTCTTCACCGACAGACCGCACTCGAAATTGGCTTTCACCTCTTTCACATCGTCCTTGAAGCGTTTCAGGGAATCCAGCTCGCCATCGTGGATTATTATGTTATCGCGCAACACACGCACTTTTGCGCCGCGTTTGATCATGCCTTCCAGCACCATACAACCGGCGATCGTACCTATCTTGGAAACGGTGAACACCTGGCGCACTTCGACCATGCCCATGATGCTTTCGCGTTTTTCCGGAGCCAGCATGCCTGACAGCGCGGCCTTGATCTCGTCCACCATCGCGTAGATGATGCTGTAATAGCGTATATCCACGCCGGAAGATTCGGCCAGTTTGCGGGCCGCTGCATCAGCCCGGGTGTTGAAGCCGATCACGATCGCCTTGGAAGCCAGCGCCAGATTGATGTCTGATTCGGTGATCGCACCCACTCCGCCGTGGATCAGGTTGACCTTGACTTCACTGGTGGAGAGTTTCTGCAGGGATTGCGCGATCGCCTCGGCTGAGCCTTGCACATCGGATTTTACGATCAGCGACAGGGTACGCACTTCGCCCTCGGCCATTTGTTCGAACATGTTTTCCAGCTTGGCCGCCTGTTGCTTGGCGAGCTTCACACCGCGGTATTTGCCCTGGCGGAACAGCGCGATCTCGCGTGCGCGTTTTTCGTCCGTCATCACCATCAATTCCTCGCCGGCGGCCGGCACTTCGGACAGCCCCTGGATCTCGGTCGGAATGGACGGCCCCGCTTCGCTGATGGCCTTGCCGTTCTCGTCCAGCATGGCGCGCACCCGCCCGAACACCGAGCCAACCAGGACCGCGTCGCCCCGCTTCATGGTACCGGCCTGGATCAGCACGGTAGCGACCGGTCCCTTGCCCTTGTCCAGGCGCGCCTCGATCACCAGCCCCTTGGCGTGGGTCGCGCGTGGCGCCTTCAACTCCAGCACTTCGGCCTGCAGCAGTACGCCCTCGAGCAACTGGTCGATGCCCTGCCCGGACTTGGAGGAAACCTCGACGAACATCGCGTCGCCACCCCAATCTTCCGGCACCACACCTTCGGCGACCAATTCCTGCTTGACGCGCTCGACATTGGCTTCGGGTTTGTCGACCTTGGTCACCGCCACCACCAGCGGCACATCGGCCGCCCTGGCATGGGCGATGGCTTCTCTGGTCTGCGGCATCACGCCGTCATCGGCTGCCACCACCAGGATCACGATGTCGGTCGCTTTGGCGCCGCGGGCACGCATCGCGGTAAACGCTTCGTGGCCCGGCGTATCGAGGAAGGTGATCATACCGCGCGGCGTATCGACGTGATACGCGCCGATATGCTGGGTGATACCGCCGGCTTCACCGGAAGCGACACGGGTGCGGCGGATGTAATCCAGCAGCGAGGTCTTGCCGTGGTCGACGTGGCCCATCACGGTGACGACCGGCGCGCGCGGCTCCAGCGCCACATCATGATGCGCTTCGGTATCCAGCAGATACGCATCGGGATCGTCCAGCTTGGCGGTCTTGGCGATGTGGCCCATCTCCTCGACGATGATCATCGCGGTTTCCTGGTCCAGCACCTGGTTGATGGTCACCATCGAACCCATTTTCATCAATACCTTGATGATCTCGGCGGCCTTGACGGCCATCTTCTGCGCCAATTCGGCGACAGTGATGGTTTCCGGGACAGCCACTTCACGCACGATCGGTTCGGTCGGCAAAGAGAATGCGTGTTCCTGCTCACTGGCATGCTTGCTGTGTTTGTCATGGCGCGGCGCGCGCACCGGGGACGACCAGACTCCCGTTTTCACTCCCGTCTTCTCGCCAGCCTTGACGGGGGTGCGCTTCTTGTGCCCTTTTTCGTCCCACGGGCTGCTCTTGACTTCAGCCTTGGGTTTTTTGACCGGCTTGGCTATCTTGTCGCCGGGCTTGGGCGCAGGCTTGTGCAACGTGCCTTCGGCCAGATCGACCACCGGCGCCGCCACAACGGGCACGGCTTGTTCTTTCGCTGCCGGCACGGCAGGCGTCGCTTCCGGCTCAGCCTCTTTCCTGGTGGTCTTGCGCTTGCTGCGCTCTTGCTTGGCTTGCGCTTCGGCTGCCTGGCGCGCAGCCAGTTCCGCCTGCAGGCGCGCTTCTTCCTCGCGCGCTGCCAGTTCCTGTTCATCCAGGACGGCCGTTTCGCCCTTGTGCAAAGCGGGAGCGGGAGCTGCTGCCGCATCTGCGGCGGCAGCCGGGGCCACTACGCGGCGTTTGCGCACCTCCACCTGGATGGTGCGCGCCCGGCCGGAGCTGTCGGCTTTTTTGATTTCCGTGGTTTCGCGGCGGGTCAGTGTGATCTTTTTGGCAGGTTTTTCGGCGCCATGCGCCTGGCGCAAATGCTCGAGCAATTGCGCCTTGTCCTTTTCGGAAACCGGGTCGGATTCTTGCTCTTTGCTGACTCCGGCCGCCTTCAGCTGCTCAAGCAGCAAAGTGACCGGCAATCCCAATTCAGTCGCGAATTGCGCTACGTTCAATTTTCCCATTACCGTCCTTTAAATCGCACCGGCTCAAGCGAACCAGGGTGCGCGTGCCGCCATGATCAACACATTGGCGCGTTCGCCATCCATGCCGGAAAGCTCTACCAACTCATCCACATCCAGATCCGCCAATTGCTCTTGCGTCGCCACCCCCTTGGCCGCCAAGGTGCGCGCAGTCTGCTCGTCCATGCCTTCCAGCTTGAGCAGGTCTTCGATGCCGTGCTCCACCTTTTCTTCACTGGCGATCGCGGCGGTCAGCAGCGCATTGCGCGCGCGGCTGCGCAACTCGTTCACCGTCGCTTCGTCGAATGATTCGATCTCCAGCATCTCTTCCAGCGGCACATACGCCACCTCTTCCAGCGTATTGAAACCTTCCTGCACCAGGATGTCGGCGACTTCCTCGTCCACATCCAGTTTTTCCATGAACACCGTGCGCGTCTGGGAGAACTCTTCGGCGTGCTTTTCATTGGACTGCTCGACGGTCATGATGTTGAGCTCCCAGCCCGTCAACTCGCTGGCCAGACGCACATTCTGGCCACCGCGCCCGATCGCCTGCGCCAGGTTCTCCTCTTCAACCACCACATCCATGCTGTGCTTCTCTTCATCCACCACGATGCCGCTCACCTCGGCGGGGGCCAGCGCATTGATGACATAAGTAGCCGGGTCTCCCGACCAAAGGATGATGTCCACGCGTTCGCCGGCCAGCTCGTTGGTCACGCCTTGCACCCGGGAGCCGCGCATTCCGACACAGGTTCCGATCGGGTCGATGCGCGGGTCATGCGACAACACGGAGATCTTGGCGCGCGAGCCGGGGTCGCGCGCCGCGCTGACGATCTCCAGCAGCTTTTCCTCGATCTCCGGCACTTCAAGCTCGAACAGCTTGACCAGCAATTCGTTCGAGGTGCGCGACAAGATCACCTGCGGGCCGCGCGCACTGCGGTCTACCCGCAACAGATGCGCCTTGACACGGTCGCCGATGCGCAGGTTCTCCTTCGAGATCATCTGTTCGCGCGGCAGCAACGCCTCGATCTTGCCGAATTCGATGAGCGCATTGCCGCGCTCCAGCCGCTTCACCGTGCCGGAAACCAGATGCTCCTTGCGCTCCATGAAATCGCTCAGCACCTGCTCGCGCTCGGCATCGCGTATCTTCTGGAAGATGACCTGTTTCGCGGCCTGCGCCCCGATACGCCCGAAATCGATGGATTCCAGCGGCTCCTCGAAAAACTCGCCGAGCTGGATGTCCGGATCGCGTTTCTGCGCCTCCTCCAGCTTGATGTGCATGTCCGGCGTCTCGAAGGTCTCGTCGTCCATCACTTCCCAGCGGCGGAAGGATTCGTACTCGCCGGTATCGCGGTCTATCGAGACGCGCACATCGGCTTCATCCGCGAAGCGTTTCTTGGTCGCGGAGGCCAGCGCCGATTCCAGCGCCTCGAACACGACCTCCTTGTCCACGTTCTTCTCGCGCGACAGCGCATCTACCAGCAGCAAAATCTCACGGCTCATACCTTTAACTCTCCGGCTAACGCAGGGCTGGTTTGGAACCCGCTCCTACAAATCTGGCACCAAACGTGCCTTGTCCAAATTCGACAGCTCGATCGCCACCTGGCTGCCATCCACATCCAACTGCAATATCCCGCCGTTTACCGCGCCTATCACGCCGGTGAAGTTCTTGCGCCCCGCCAGCGGCAGGCGCAGCCTGAGCTGTGCCCTCTGCCCGGCGAACCGCACAAAGTCGGCTTCCTTTCTCAGCAGCCTGTCCAGCCCCGGCGACGAGACCTCGAGGCGGTCATAATCAACGTTCTCGACCAGGAACAGCCGCGTCAATTGATTGCTTACCGCCTGGCAGTCGTCCACCGAGATGCCTTCCGGCTTATCGATGAACACGCGCAACAGCCCGCGCCCAGAGCGTTCAAGATCCACCAGCTCATAGCCCAGGCCGTTCACCGTCGTCTCGACCAGCTTCATCACATCCATAAATTACTGCCCACAAATAAAAAACGGGCTCGAAGCCCATCTACAAAACGCGGCGCATTGTAGCAAAGCTCGCGCCCAAAGGGAATCAAAATATATCCCGGTAACGCGCCGTGATCGGATAGCGCCAGTCCTTGCCGTAACTGCGTTCCGTGATGCGGATGCCCACTGCGGATTGGCGGCGCTTGTATTCGCTGATGCGGATCAGGTGCACCACCCTGCGCACGTCGGCTTCCGGGTAGCCGCGCGCGACGATCTCCGGGATCGCGAGGTTCTGTTCCACATAGCACGCCATGATGGCATCCAGCACATCATAGGGCGGCAGGCTGTCCTGGTCGGTCTGGTCCGCACGCAGCTCGGCGCTCGGCGGACGCGTGATGATGCGCTCCGGGATCACCTGCCCGAGCGTATTGCGGTAGCGCGCCAGCCGGTACACCAGCGTCTTGCTGACATCCTTGAGCACCGCAAAGCCGCCCGCCATGTCGCCGTAGAGCGTGGCATAGCCCACGGTCATCTCGGACTTGTTGCCGGTGGTCAGCACCAGCGAGCCGAGCTTGTTCGACAAGGCCATCAGCAGGGTGCCGCGGATGCGCGCCTGCAGGTTCTCTTCGGTGGCATCCACCGCGCGGCCGGCAAAAGCGGCATCCAGCGCCGTCAAGTAGCCGCGAAACATCGCCTCGATGGGCAGCTCGTCATAGCGCACGCCGAGGGTCCTCACCATCTCGCGCGAATCGTCCAGGCTGATCCGCGCGGTATAGGGCGACGGCATCATCACCGCATGGACCTTGTCCGCACCCAGCGCATCGACCGCTATCGCCAGGGTCAATGCGGAATCGATCCCGCCCGACAACCCCAGCAACACGCCCGGGAAGCGGTTCTTGCCGATATAGTCGCGCACGCCCAGGCACAACGCGCGGTAGACACCTGCCTCCTCATCCAATGCCGCAGCCTTTTCCCCGACCGGGCGCAGGTCGTCGCGCATTTCCAGCAGCAGCAAGTCTTCTTCAAAGCGCCTGCCCTGCGCGGTCAGGCTGCCGTTCCGGTCCATCGCGAACGAGCCGCCGTCGAAGACCAGCTCATCCTGGCCGCCCACCAGATTGGCATAGACCACCGCCATGCCGGTTTCCAAGATGCGCCGGCGAATCGCACCATAACGGGCTTCCTGTTTGTGCATGGCATAGGGCGACGCGTTCAGCACCAGCAGCACCTGCGCTCCGGCATCGCGCGCCTGGCGGGCCGGAGCGGGCTCCCAGATGTCGGCGCAGATATTCAGGGCGAAGCGGACACCCGCCATTTCAAACACGCACGGCTCGCTGCCGTGGTCGAAATAGCGTTCCTCGTCGAATACCGAATAGTTCGGCAGCTCATGCTTGAGATAGGTTGCGGCGATCGCGCCATCCCGAAGCAGCGAAGCCGCGTTATAGCGCTTCCCGCCCTGTTCATGCGGGTGCCCCACCACCACGGCGATGCCGGAGATCTTTCCGGCCAGTTCGTCCAGAGCCTGCGCACACGCACGGTAGAACCCTTCACGCAGCAGCAGGTCTTCCGGCGGATAACCGCACAGTCCGAGTTCGGGAACCAGCAACAGTTGCGCGCCTTGCTGCCTGGCGTGTTCGGCAAACTGCAGGATCTTTGCGGCATTCCCCGCCAGATCGCCCAGCACACAGTTGATTTGCGCAACGGCCAGCTTCATCATTACTCTTGAAAAACATTTGGGGCGGGCATCTTACCACCGCAATACCCGCTTGTTGCAGGCGACAAAAAGGCGGGCTGTCGCCAGCCCGCCCTGTCTGTCTTCGCCGGATCGTTACTGGACGCGCACTTTCCGCTCTTCACGGATGGTATAGCGTACCTCGACACGACGATTGGTCGCGCGGCCTTCCTTGGTCTTGTTGTCCGCCACGGGCTCCGTCTCGCCATGCCCGCTGGCAGAGATACGGTCGGCAGCGACCCCCTTCTTCACCAGGTATGCCTTCACTGCCGCTGCACGCCTTTCGGACAACTTCTGGTTGTATGCGTCATTGCCGCGGTCGTCGGTATGGCCCGCCACTTCCAGATTCGCCTGCGGATATTTGGCGGCGAACTCCACCACCTGCTGCAGCTTGGCATCCGCAGTCGGCTTCAGTTTTGCCGAATTGGTATCGAAGCTGGCCCCCTCGATGCGCACCGGCTTCTCTTCCATGATCACCTTCCATGCCTCTTTGGGCGCGGGTGCCGGCGCAGGCGCCGCCTTGGGCTCCTCCCTCACGGCAACCGGTGCCGCAACCGCAGCCGGGGCGACATAGGGCTTGTCGAAATAATAATTCACGCCGAGGGTGAAGTTATCGTTGTCCAGTTTGGTGGCGCCGCTCTTGCCGGAATTGTTCGTCCATTCTCCGGCAACGCTCCACTGGGGGGCGAATTTGTATTCGATACCCAGTCCGAAATGCGCACCGCTATCGCCAACGACAGAGGCGTAGGCATCGCCGCGCCCGCCGACATGCGCATAACCCAGTTTGGCATAGGGCATCCAGTTGCCGTTCGGCAAGCCCAGTTTCAGGTCAAAACCATAGACGTGGCTGCCGTAATTCACGGTGGCCGGCGCCGGTGCTGTGCCCGTATGCGTCTTCTTGCCGTTGAAATCCAGGAAGCCGTCCACACCCAGCAGTATGCTGTCCATGTTCCAGTTATAGCCGCCTTCAAGGCCGGTCGCGACAGGCGACTGCCTCGAGACAGCCGTCATGTCCGTGCGGTTCACGCCGATCTTTGCGCCAACATAGCCGCCATCGAATTCGCCGGCTTGCGCCGCCGACATCCCCAGCGATGCCGCCGCCAAAGCCATGGTCATTGCACTTCTTTTCATTCTCATTTTCTTCTCCTTCGATAGGGGTGAACGATACAACCGGAACATGAAGTCCATTTCGCCTTCATCTGCAACCTGCTGGCTCATATGTTACCAAAACAATCCTGCAGCGTGGTGTTCATCCTGAACAGTCACCCTCACTCCATCGTTGTCATCCGGCGAATCCGCCTTGCTGTTTGTCATATGCCACCATGCGGGGGCAGGACGAGCGGTTCATCCACCGCCGCATCGATCAGGTTCCGTGGCAGGTGTTTGCTTGGCTTCACGCCCAGCTCCTTGAGCATCTCCGCCTGGCGGATCACGTTGCCGCGCCCGCTGGAGAGCTTGTTCAGCGCCCCGTCATAGGC
>JBGARW010000017.1:0-46550 GCA_044230015.1 Gallionella sp.
ACCTGCACCGTAGAGGCTGATGCCGGGCTGGTCCTCAAGCAGTTTCGCCGTATCGCTGGTGGAGGTGCGCAGATGGGTGATATTCCCTTTGCCGAGCGCCGAATCACTCAAGGCGGGCAGCGGCTGGATCTTCTTTCCGACGACTTCGACGTCGGGCAAAATCGGCGCGACCGGTTCGGCGGCGAACGCGCCGGGCGCGAAGGCCAGCGCGACACAGATGGTTATACGCTTGAACTGCATGGTTTTTCCCCTTATGACTCGATAGATAGAAATCGCGGCGCGATTATCGCCGCAATGCCGTTGTCTGGGAATGCGACAAAATGTCGCACCCTGCTTCGGTGCGGCTTTTTGCGGTGGAAACTCATATCCGTGGAGTGGATGTGATGTTGAAACCACAAATTGTCGCACCCCGGCGCCTGCCGGCTTTCGGCAGGGCCAGGCACCAATGAAAAACCGCCGGTTGTCCGGCGGTTTTCCGTTACTGACTGCGATGATGATCAGAACTTCATCGTCACGCCCGCGTTGATCGAGCGTCCCATGCCGGGTACGGCGGTGCCCCAGGGCACGCCGTTCGTCGGAGGCATGGTTGCACCCTCTCCTGTATAGGCGCCACCCAGCGGGTGGTTGTAGAACTTGTCCAAGGCATTCTCGAGGCTTGCATCGAAACGGAACTGCTTCCATTCATAGCCGGTGCGCAGATTGAGCAGGCCGTAGCCGGAAGTCCGGAGTTCGTTGCGAACCTGGGACACTTGCGTCTTGGCATCGACCAGTTCTATCTCGGCGGTGTTGGTCCAACCGGCAAGGCGCTGTGACACGGCAAGCCTCGCGTTCAACGGCATGATGTTGTAGAGATTGTCCCCGGTCGTCTCGTTCTTCCCGTCGACATAGCTGATCACGGCCGTCGCGGTGAGAGCGCCATAGCCTTCGGATCTCGCCAGAGGCATGTGGCCGGAAACATCCATCCCGTACAGGCGCGCGCGCTGGTTGACGAACTTGAGGAAAACGTAGCCATTCGTCCTGGTCAGGTTTGCGGCGATGCATGATCCAGCCCCGGTGAAGCAGCGCTGGGCATCGATGTAGTCCTGTATCTGGGTGTAGTAGGGCGTCACTTTCACGCCCCAGTCTTCCGCTCCTTCGCCATGCCAGTCGGCCGTCGCGCTGAAAGTGTGCGCCACTTCCGGCTTCAGGTTCAGGTTGCCGACATAACCGTTGCCGTCGCCCGCCATGTTGATCATGTACATGGCCATGCCGCCGGTCGACCAGGTATAGCGTTCGTAGAGATTGGGAGACCGGGTCTTCTGGGCCAGGCCGAACTCGTAGGTCTGCGTGGCCGAAGGCGTGAAACGGGCCAGCGCGGTCATATCCCAGTTGTGGTCGGTCTTCTTGCGGTTGGCGGTGTTGAAGGCGGTTGCATCTGCGACATAACCTGCGCCATAACCCTGCACCATGCCGGTATCCATGTCGACGGTCTCGTGGCGCAGGCCGAGCTGCGTCAGCCATTGGGGATTCCAGTTGGCCTCCCATTCGCCGAACAGCGCCAGGCGGTCACGCTGCCCGCCGTTGATATTCCAGAAGGTGTTTGGCCACATGCCCTTGCCGGACGGGTCCCACCAGTCGTTCAGGCGGTATTGCTGGATTTCGGCGCCGGTACGGAACAGGTCGCGTTCGGACATCAGAATGCTGGCCTTGGCGGTCACGCCGCTGTTCTTGCCGTCGGTGTCCATCGGCATGCCTGCAGCGCAACCTGCGGGAGCGGGGCCGACGGCGCACGGGACGCCACTGGTTGCGTAAGTCGCCGGGGCGGTGGGCCCATACCAGTAGAGTTTGTCGTCGAAGAACTGCATCTTGTGCCGAGTGTGCTCGTAATAGGCGCGCCCCTCGAGCTTGCCCCAGTCGTAGTCGCCGGCATAACGCAGGTTGAATTGTTCGCTGTCGTTCCCGGTCATGTCCATGCGCTGGTTCGGCCAGCCCTGGTAGGGGATGTCCTGCACGCCGTACTTGAGTTCGAATAGGTGGTTGGCGTTGCGCAGGGCGAGGGCGAGCGCCTGGTTGGTCGATTTGTACATGCTTGAGCCGACCTCGTCGCGCCCGAGCACGCGGTCGCCCGCGTCGATGGCATTCGATGCCGGGGAGTTCGCATAGATTGCCGACTTGAAATCTGCCGCCGCCTTGTAATCGTCCGACTTGGCCGTAGAGCCGGTGTAGGTCATGCTCAGGGTTTCGCTGGCGATGGTCGCCGCAAGGTTACCCCCTTGCGCGTTGCCGTTGCTGCGATAGAAGGCGCCAAGCTCGCCACTGATCAAGGTTGCTTCGTTTGAAGAGAACTTCGGTGCGGCGGACTCCACCTGGACTGTGCCGCCGATGCTGTCGCCGCCGAGGCTCACCGGTGCGATCCCGGCAAACACCTTGATGCTGCCGACCCTGGACGGGTCGATATAGGAGAGGGGCGGGTTCATGTGGTTGCCGCAGGCCGAGATCAGGTCCATCCCGTCCACCTTGATGCGCAGGCGGTCGTCGGCGAGACCGTGGATCGCCGGCAGGCTGGAGACGCCGCCCGCACCATACAGGCTCACGCCCGGGACATCTTCGAGCAGGCTTGCCGTGTCGCTGGTTCCGGCGCGCTTGCTCTTCAGGCTCTCCGGCTCAAGGCCGTGGTTGTTTGTGGAGGGTAAGGGTTGCAGCGCTTCGGACCGGACGGGAACTTCGGGTAGGGTTTCCGCTGCAAACGCACCGGGCGCAAAGGCCAGCGCAACACACATGGTGATTCTCCTGAACTGCATTATTCATTCTCCCTTTCTGTATAGAAGTATTTAACAAAGTGCTTATAAATCCGGCGCGATTATTACCGAACTGCTTTCTTCTGGGAATGTGACAAATTGCCGCACCCCGCGTATTTGCAGGTTTTCAGCCGGGACACGCGCAAAAATCTCATTCCGGTGTCATAATCGCGGCACACGATCACTGACACGGAGATTCACAAATGGCAAGAATGGTGCAATGCGTAAAACTGGGGCGCGAAGCGGAAGGGCTGGATCGTCCGACCTACCCTGGCCCGCTGGGTCAGCGGATATTCGAGAACGTCTCCAAGGATGCCTGGCAGGGCTGGATAAAGTTCCAGACCATGCTGGTGAACGAGAACCGCCTCAATCTCGCCGATGCGCAGGCACGCAAGTTTCTGGCCGCGCAAATGGAGAATTATTTCTTCGGCGAGGGCACGCAGATGCCGCAGGGGTATGTGCCCCCCAGGAACTGACAGCCCCCTGCCTTGACCAAAAAATTCGCCCCGCAGCAATTCCTGAACCGCGAACTCGGCCAGCTCGAGTTCAACAGGCGCGTGCTGGCGCAGGCTGAGGACACGGCTGTCCCGTTGCTGGAGCGGCTGAAATACCTGTGCATCGTCAGCAGCAATCTCGATGAGTTCTTCGAGATCCGCGTGGCGGGGCTGAAGGAGCAGGTCAGGCTGGGCGGCATCGCCGCCGGCGCGGACGGCATGACTGCAAAGCAGACGCTCAAGCTGGTGCGCGAACAGGCACGCCAGCTGATCGAGCGGCAATACCAGCTGTTCGATGCAGACATCATCCCCGCGCTCGCCGGGCAGGGTATCCGCTTCCTGCGCCGCACCCAGTGGAACGAAGCGCAGCGGGTATGGGTCAGGGATTTCTTCTTCCGCGAGGTGATGCCGGTATTGACACCGATCGGTCTCGACCCGGCGCACCCATTTCCGCGTGTCCTGAACAAGAGCCTGAATTTCGCCGTGGAGCTGCAGGGCAAGGACGCCTTCGGGCGCAACCAGGCGCGCGCCATCGTGCAGGCGCCGCGGGTGTTGCCGCGTGCCATCCCGATGCCGCCGGAGATCAGTGGTTGCGAGCACGGCTTCGTGTTCCTTTCCTCGGTCCTGCACGCGCATGTCGGCGAACTTTTCTCCGGCATGGAGGTGCTCGGGTGCTACCAGTTCCGCGTGACGCGCAACAGCAATCTGTTCGTGGACGAGGAGGAAATGAAGAACCTGCGCCTCAGCCTGCAGGGCGAGTTGCCGCAGCGCCATTTCGGCGACGCGGTGCGCCTCGAGATCTCCGACACCTGCTCGCCGCAGATCGCCGAATTGTTGCTCAAGGAGTTCGGGCTCGCGCCGGAGGACTTGTATCGCGTGCACGGCCCGGTAAACCTGGTGCGCCTGATGGAGATACCCAATCTGGTGGCGCGCGACGACCTGAAGTTTCCCGCTTTCGTGCCCGGTGTGCCGCAGGTGATCCAAAAGAAGGGTGCGGACATGTTCAAGGCGATCCGCAAGGGCGACATCCTGCTGCACCATCCATTCCAGTCCTTCAAGCCGGTAATCGATTTCATCCAGCAGGCCGCCAGCGACCCGGGCGTGGTGGCGATCAAGCAGACCGTGTACCGTACCGGCGCGGATTCCGCGCTGATGGAGGCGCTGATCGGCGCGGCGCAACGCGGCAAGGAAGTGACGGTGGTGGTGGAGCTGATGGCGCGTTTCGACGAGGAGGCCAACATCAACTGGGCGACCCGCCTGGAGGAGGTGGGCGCGCACGTGGTGTACGGCGTGGTCGGGCACAAGACCCACGCCAAGATGCTGATGGTGGTGCGCCGCGAGGACGGCAGGCTGCGCCGTTATGTGCATCTCGGCACCGGCAATTACCATCCGCGCACCGCGCGGCTCTACACCGACTTCGGCCTGTTCACCTGCAACGAGGAAGTCTGCGCGGATGTGAACGAGGTGTTCGGCCAGCTCACCAGCCTCGGCAAGGCGCGCAAGCTGCATCACCTGTGGCAGTCGCCGTTCTCGATGCACAGCGAGGTGTTGCGCGCCATCCAGAACGAGACACGTCTCGCCAGCGCGGGCAAACGCGCCCATATCATCGCCAAGATGAACGCGCTGCTGGAGCCGGAAACCATCAACGCGCTTTACGAGGCCTCGCAGGCGGGCGTGAAGGTCGATCTGGTCGTGCGCGGCGTGTGTGCGTTGCGTCCCGGCGTAAAGGGTCTGTCGGAGAATATCCGGGTACGCTCGGTGGTCGGGCGCTTTCTGGAACACACGCGCATCTTCTATTTCCGCAACGACCTGAAACACGATGTGTATCTCGCCAGTGCGGACTGGATGGACAGGAATTTCTTCCGCCGCATCGAGGTGTGCTTCCCGATGCTCGACAAAAAACTCAAGAAACGTGTGATCGACGAGGGGCTGAAGGCTTATCTTCAGGACAATCGCCAGGCGTGGGACATGGATGGTGAGGGGCATTACCGGCGCAGGAACGCCCGCCGTGCCGCACCGAGATCCGCGCAAGACGAGCTGCTAGGGAAGCTCGCCGGTTCGCCGGACAAGGCGAACCACTAGGAGCCGGCTTCAGGATCAGTGTTTCTTCGGGCGGCCGGTCTTGATCTTTTCCAGTTCCGCCAGGGCGCGCTTCAGCTGCGCCGCGTTCATCCCACCCAATGCTTTCAGGCCGGCGCGCAGAACTTCGCTCTTCTTCACGGGCAGCCCGGCCTTCAGGCAGACCTCCTTGATCTCGGCGATCTTCCGGTATTCGCTTCGCGGCATGGTGAAGCTGTCGCGCACGACTTTCTCCTTGTGCTCCTTGCCCGGTTTTTTCACCGCTGCCTTTGCCGGGGCTTTCGCTGCGGGTGTCTTCTTCACGGCGGTCCTTACCGTGGTCGCACCGGTCTTTCTGGTTGTCATGTCATCCCCTTCGGATTAAAGTGGCAGCGGCAGTGTATACGGTATATGCTGGCAAACGAAATGTAATATTCGGAGGCCGTGGTGGACATGATTCTGTGGCGACACGCGGAAGCGGCGGAGGGTGCGCCTGATCACGCCCGCGAACTCACCGCGAAAGGCGCCAGGCAGGCGGAGAAGGTCGCCGCCTTTCTGCACCTGCATCTACCCGATCATTCGCGCATCCTGGTCAGCCCGGCGACCCGCACACAGCAAACCGCTGCGGCGCTCACCAACCGCTTCACCCTTGCGCCCACCATCGCGCCCGGCGCTTCCGCGCAAGCCGTGCTGCAGGCGGCGCACTGGCCGGACGCGGGCGGCACGGTGCTGGTGGTCGGGCACCAGCCGACCCTGGGTGAGGTCGCGGCACAACTGCTGGGCTGCAACGACTATTCGTTGAACATCAAGAAGGGCGCGCTGTGGTGGTTCAGCCGGCGCGAACGCGAGGGGTCGGCGCAGGTTGCATTGCGTTTGGTCATCGCGCCGGAGTTTCTGTAGGGGTCATTCGTAAACCTGGGAGGACAACATGTTTGAATCAGCCGAACTCGGTCACAAGATAGACAAGGAAACTTACGACAGGGAGGTGCCGCCGTTGCGCGAGGCTTTGCTGGAGGCGCAGATGGATCTGGCAAAACTGGCCAAGTTCCCGGTCATCATTCTGGTTGGCGGTGTGGATGGCGCGGGGCGGGGCGAAACCGTCAACCTGCTCAATGAATGGATGGATCCGCGCTTCGTTCAGACCCATGGCATGGGCGAACCGTCGGATGAGGAGCTGGACCGTCCGATGATGTGGCGATTCTGGCGCGAGCTGCCGCCCAAGGGCAAGATCGGGGTGTTCCTCGGCTCATGGTACACGTGGCCGATCCTCAACCGGGTGGCCGGCCGCACCAAGGTGGCGGATCTCGACCAGAGCCTGGAGCGCGCCAAGCGCCTGGAGAAGATGCTGACGGACGAAGGTGCGCTGATCCTCAAGTTCTGGATGCATCTATCCAAGGACAAGCAGGAAAAACGCCTCAAGATACTCGAAAAGGATCCGAAGACCCGCTGGCGCGTCACCGAGCGCGACTGGGAGCATTACAAACTCTATGACAAGTTCCGTGTCGTGCATGAAAGCGTCATCCGCCACACCAGCACGGCCGAGGCGCCGTGGACCATCGTCGAGGGGTTCGATGCGCGCTATCGCGGCCTGACCGTTGGCAAGGTCATCCTCGATGCCATCCGCAAACGTCTGGATGAGGCCGGCAAGAAGACAACGGAGGTTTCCGCGCCGCCGCCGCTCCCCTCGATCGACAAGCTGGATATTCTGAAGACGCTTGACCTCGGCCAGAAGATCGACAAGAAGACCTATCTGTCCGAGCTGGAAAAATACCAGGGCAAGCTCGCGTTGTTGACGCGCAGCCCAAAGTTCAAGGACGTCACTGTGATCGCCATGTTCGAAGGCAATGATGCCGCCGGCAAGGGCGGCGCCATCCGCCGCATCACCAGTGCGCTGGATGCGCGGTACTACAACATCGTTCCGATTGCCGCGCCCACCGAAGAGGAGCGGGCGCAACCCTATCTGTGGCGTTTCTGGCGGCATATCCCGCGGCGCAGCCGGGTGACGATCTTCGACCGTTCATGGTATGGCCGGGTGCTGGTCGAGCGTGTCGAGGGATTCTGCTCGAAGGCCGACTGGATGCGCGCTTACAGCGAGATCAACGACTTCGAGGCGCAGCTGGTGCGCCACAACATCGTGGTGGTCAAATTCTGGCTCGCCATCAGCAAGGAAGAGCAACTGAGACGTTTCAAGGAGCGTGAAAAGATCGGTTTCAAGCGCTTCAAGATCACCGAGGAGGACTGGCGCAATCGCAAGAAATGGGGGGAATACGAGCATGCCGTCTGCGATATGGTGGACCGCACCAGTACCGAGATCGCGCCGTGGACGCTGGTGGAAGCCAACGACAAGAATTTTGCGCGTATCAAGATACTGAAAACCATGTGCCGGCAGATCGAGGCGGCGATGAAAAAGAAGAAAGAGAAATAGCCTGTTTCCTAATGCAGCCGGCCCGCCGGCTGCACCAGCACCCACGGGCTGACCACCACGGCCCATACCGGCGCGTCCGCCTCGACCCATTCGCGCGCCTGCACGTCCGGCACCCGCATCAATTTACCAGCCTCTGCCCATTGCCGGATCTGTTTCACGTTATCTTCGGACATCTGGAATGCCACCTCGACCAGATCCAGGTCGGCTGAGACCATCAATGCCGTGCCGCCGGCAAAGAAACGCTGCAGTTCTTTCCAGGCGATCTTCGAGGTCTCAAGGTTGATCTTGGCGCGGAATATTTCGCCGGGATCCCCATTCATCTCAGCCACCCATCTTCCAGGCAATCGCTTCCCCGGCACGCAGTGGTATCAGGCGATGCTCGCCGAATGCGACGGATTCCGGCACCTGCCAGCCTTCCCTGAGCAGCGTGATCGTGGCGGTGTTGCGCGGCAGGCGGTAGAAGTCCGCGCCGTGGAAGCTGGCAAAACCTTCCAGCTTGTCCAGCGCACCGAGCCGCTCGAACGCTTCGGCGTACAGTTCGATGGCGGCATGCGCGGTGTAGATGCCGGCGCAGCCGCAAGCCGTTTCCTTGGTGTGCTGCGCGTGCGGCGCGCTGTCGGTGCCGAGAAAGAACTTCGGATCGCCGCTGGCGGCGGCTTTGCCCAATGCCTCGCGATGCGTTTCGCGCTTCAGCACCGGCAGGCAGAAGTAATGCGGGCGCAGCCCGCCGCTGAACAGCGCGTTGCGGTTGTACAGCAGGTGATGAGCGGTGATGGTCGCCGCGATACTGTCCGGCGCGCCCGTCACGAACTGCACCGCGTCGCGAGTGGTGATGTGCTCGAACACCACGCGCAGCTGCGGCAGGTCGCGCAGCAGCGGAAGCAGCACGCGCTCGATGAACACCGCCTCGCGGTCGAACACGTCCACTGCCGGGTCGGTGACCTCGCCGTGCACCAGCAACGGCATCCCGCAGCGCTGCATCTCTTCCAGCGCGGGATATGCCTTGCGGATATCCGTCACGCCCGCATCGGAGTTGGTGGTCGCTCCCGCCGGGTACAACTTGACCGCATGCACCATGCCGCTTTGCGCGGCATGCCTGACCTCCTGCGCCGTGGTGTTGTCGGTGAGATAGAGCGTCATCAGCGGTTCGAACTCCGCGCCTGCCGGCAGCGCGGCGAGGATGCGTGCACGGTAGGCCTGCGCCTGCGCGACCGTGGTCACAGGTGGCCTGAGGTTCGGCATCACGATGGCGCGGGCGAATTGCCGCGCGGTATCCGGCAGTACCGACTGCATCAGGGCACCGTCGCGCAGATGCAGATGCCAATCGTCGGGGCGGATGAGGGTAAGCTGTTGCATGATGGCATTCCGGCTGGATGTACAGGAAGGATTGTAATTCAAAGGCGGCGCGCTGCGTTTTTCCGTTGTGCGGTGTTAAACTCCACCCCGAAGCTGGCCAGACAGTCGCCGCGTCCGCAAGGGCGGGGAGGAAAGTCCGGGCTCCATAGAGCGGGATGCCGGCTAACGGCCGGACGCCGTGAGGCGATGGAAAGTGCCACAGAAAATACACCGCCGATGGCCGCGCAAGCGGATCAGGCAAGGTTGAAATGGCGAGGTAAGAGCTCACCGCGCCGGTGGCGACACCGGCGGCAGGGTAAACCCCATCCGGAGCAAGACCAAATAGGCAGGCCATGACGTTGCTCGCGTCGCCTGCGGGTAGGTTGCTCGAGCGTCAGGTAACGAAACGCCTAGAGGAATGACTGTCCACGACAGAACCCGGCTTACCGGCCAGCTTCACCTCTTTCGCGGGACGGATTGATCACGATGAGCCTCGATGTTTCTAACGGTGATGCCGACGGTATCTGCTCTGGGCGGTCGTCGACGCGTTCGGCGGCAATCTGCATGAAGCTGCATGCCACCCTGACCCGGCGCGATGACGGTGCTTTCGCGGCCAGCATGCGGGTGCCGCAATCCACCGGCAGCGGCGCCGATACGCTGTACTCCCGTTTCCACACCGGCGGCGGCAGGGATAAATCGGCTTCCGGAGAATCAACTGCCGCGGTTCATGCGGGCATTCGACGGGGTGTTTTCTGCCGCATGACAACCGCCGGTCAGCGGGTTGTGTGATCTGAAAACAAAAGTGCCCCGTGCAAGCTTGGAACATCCGGACCCAGTGCCGCGTGTTTGAGGCGATCCTTCGGTAATCTCACATACCCTGCCCGGGCCGCCCGAGGCAGGCAATCCCTCAGGAATATCAATATTTCATTACAAACAACTTTAGCTTGTTTGTGCAATCCATTGCTTTTTAAGATTATTTGTTTTTCATTAAGTCTTTCATCTAACTCCTTGTCCCGTAAAGAAAAAACCTGTTTTTCAGCTTGACTGGCTGGATTTTTTTCAATATAGTGGGTTCAAGTGGTAAAAAGTGGGTAAAAGTGGGGTTAAGGATGTTTCAGGGAGCGGCACAACTTAATCTGGATAGCAAGGGCAGGCTCGCGATACCGGCACGGTATCGCGACATGCTCCTTGCGCATTGTGCGGGAAGCCTGGTGCTGACCGCCGATGCCGACGGCTGTCTGCTGGTCTATCCGCAGCCCGACTGGCAGCCGATCCGCGACAAGCTGCTCAAGCTCTCCGCGCTCAATCCGAAGATCCGTGCCCTGCAACGCCGTTTGATCGGTTATGCAGAAGATGTGGTGATGGACGGCGCCGGGCGTGTGCTGATCTCTCCGACCCTGCGCGGCTACGCCGCACTCGGCAAGCGCGTGATGCTGGTCGGGCAGGGCAGCAAATTCGAATTGTGGGACGAGGCGAAATGGCAGGCACAGCAGGAGGCTGCGCTGTCGTTCATGGAAGGTGAGTTGCCTCCCGAACTGGAGGGCTTCTCGTTGTGAGTGGGGGCTTGCCCCATACCACAGTCCTGTTAAACGAAGCTGTCGAAGCGCTGGCCATCAAGTCGGATGGCGTCTATGTAGATGGCACCTTCGGGCGCGGCGGGCACAGCGCGCAGATACTGGAGCGGCTCGGCAGCAACGGCAGGTTGATCGCGCTGGACAAGGATCCGGCAGCGGTCGCCGCAGGCAGAGCATGGTGCGATGCGCGCTTCCGGATGGTGCATCGCGGTTTCGCGCAACTGGCGGAGGTGTTACACGAACAGGGTGTGGCGAAGGTGGATGGCATCCTGCTGGATCTGGGAGTGTCGTCGCCCCAGCTGGACGATGCGGAACGCGGTTTCAGTTTTCGTTTCGACGCGCCGCTCGACATGCGCATGGACACCAGCAGCGGGATGACCGCGGCGCAGTGGCTGGCGACGGTGGATGAAGTGTTACTGGCGGAGGTGATACGTGATTACGGCGAAGAACGGTTTGCTAAGCAGATTGCAAGAACGGTTGTTGCGGCGCGCGCAATCCGGCCCATTCATACCACGCGGCAGCTCGTCGAGCTGGTTGGCAAGGCGGTACGCACCCGTGAAGCCGGGCAGAACCCGGCGACACGCACCTTTCAGGCTATACGGATTTATCTCAACCAGGAGCTCGAAGAGCTTGCGCGGGTGTTGCCAGAGTGTGTGACGCTGCTCAAGCCCGGCGGGCGTCTGGTGGTGATCAGTTTCCATTCGCTGGAAGACCGCATTGTGAAGCGCTTCATGCGTGACATGGCCGAGGGCGACAAGCTGCCGCGCGATGTGCCGATCCGCGCCAGCGAAGTGCCACAGGGCAGGTTGCGTCTGGTCGGCAAGGCGGTGCGCGCGACAGATGCGGAAGTGCGTGCCAACCCGCGCGCGCGCAGCGCGGTGATGCGTGTGGCGGAGCGCGGCGATGTGGCGTAGCGAGGGTGCGTTGGATGCGTTGCTGCTCTCGGCGGTGGTGATCTGCGCGCTGAGCGTGGTCACCTCACAGCACAGGGCGCGCAAGCTGTATATCGAATTGCAGAAACAGAAGGAACTCGCGCAGCAGATGGACGTGGAATGGGGGCAGTTGCAGCTGGAGCAAAGTACCTGGGCCGCACCGGCGCGGGTAGAGAAGATCGCGGCGCGCCAGTTGCAGATGCGGATGCCCAGGAGCGGGGAGATTCAATTCATACGGGCAGAGCCTGACGGTCATATAGACAAACAGCCATGAATTATGCGGCCAGCGCACATCCAGACATCACGGCAGAATTGCCCGGATGGCGCGCCACCGCGTTATTTGTGGCGCTGCTGGCCGGGCTGTTCGGGCTGTTCGGGCGCGCGGCATACCTGCAAGTCATGCACGATGACTTCCTGCAGGAGAAAGGCAATGCCCGCTACAGCCGCGTGATCGAGGTCAGTGCGCATCGCGGCATGCTCACTGACCGCAACGGTGAGCCGCTGGCAGTCAGCACGCCGGTGGAATCGGTATGGGCCAGCCCGGCAGATGTCGAAGCCGACGGCCGGCAGGTCAAACAATTGGCGCAGATACTCGGCATGGATGCCGGGGAGGTGAAGAATCGCCTGTTCGATGTCTCGCGTGATTTCGTCTATCTCAAACGGCACCTGCCTCCCGACCAGGCAGGAAAAGTGGTGAGCCTGAACCTTCCCGGGATTTCCCCGCAACGCGAGTATCGCCGCTACTATCCTGCAGGCGAAGAGGCTGCGCAGACGCTGGGCTTCACCGGGCAGGACGATAACGGGCAGGAAGGGCTGGAATTGGCCCTGCAGGAACAGCTTGCCGGCAAGGCCGGCAGCCAGCGTGTCATCAAGGACCGGCGCGGGCGTATCGTCGAGGATGCCGGCAGCCTCCATGCGCCCAAGCCGGGCAGCGATGTCATGCTGAGCCTGGACAGCAATGTGCAGCACCTCGCCTATCGCGAGCTGGCCGACGTAGTGAAGCAGCACAAGGCCAAGGCGGGTGCGGTGGTGGTGCTCGACGCGAAGAGCGGCGAAGTACTGGCGCTCGCCAATTATCCCGCTTACAACCCGAATAACCGCAGCAGGACCGGTAGTCAGGCGATGCGCAATCGCGCCATCGCCGACCTGTTCGAGCCGGGTTCGACGATGAAGCCGTTCACGGTGGCGGCCGCACTCGAACAGGGCAAGGTCCGCCCGCAAACCATCATCGATACCGAGCGCGGCGTGATGACCGTTGGCAACAGGAAAATCCACGACTCGCATCCGGAATCGATGCTGACCGTCGCGCAGATCATCCAGAAGTCCAGCAATATCGGCTCGGCCAAGATCGCCTTGTCGCTGGGATCGCAGACGCTGTGGCAGAGTCTGACAGACAGCGGCTTCGGTGCGAAGACCGGGAGCAATTTCCCCGGCGAGGCGCCGGGGAAATTGCGCGACGCGAAGACCTGGCGGCCCATCGAACAGGCCACACTGTCCTACGGGCACGGCATATCGGTGAACCTGTTGCAATTGGCGCGCGCCTATACCGTGTTCGCCAACGACGGCGAATTGAAGCCGGTGTCATTGCTGAAACTGGACGCGCCAGCAGCCGGGAAGAAGGTGTTTTCCGGCAGCACCGCGCGCGCGCTGCGCGATATGCTGGAACTGGTGGTGCAGCCCGGCGGCACGGCCCCGCTGGCCCAGGTGGCGGGCTACCGCGTGGCGGGCAAGACCGGCACCGCGCACAAGCTGGAGAGCGGCCGTTACGTCGACCGCTATGTCGCCTCCTTTGTCGGATTCGCACCGGCATCGAACCCGCGTCTGGTCGTGGCGGTGATGATCGATGAACCGGACAACGGCCAGCATTACGGCGGACTGGTAGCCGCACCGCTATTCAGCAAGGTGACCGGCGCTGCGCTGCACGCGCTCAACGTGCAGAACGATGCACCGCTGGACAATGTCATCACGCCGCCGGCCGACATCGTCAGGGAGGAGGTGTGATGGAAACCTCCAATAACCTACTGCGCGGTTCGATAGCTGCGTTGCGCGGTGCTCACTCTTCGCCTATCCGATTTGATATATCTCGCTCGTTGCGCTCCGTGCGCCTTGCTCTTGAACCGCTCGCGACGGTTCTTGGAGGTTTTCAATATGTTCCACGTTGAGCAACTGGAAAATCTGGGAGTACCTATCACGCGCCTCGTGACCGACAGCCGTGCGGTGCGGCAGGGCGATACCTTCGTCGCCTATCCGGGGGAAAGGACGGATGGCCGGCAATTCATCGCGCAGGCCATCGCGCAGGGAGCGAATGCGGTGATCTGGGAAGCGCGGCATTTTGCCTGGGATGCCGCCTGGCGAATACCCAATCTTCCCGTGGCCGATCTGCGTCAGAAGGCGGGGTGGCTGGCGGACACGGTGTATGGCGCGCCTTCCGAAAAGTTGTGGCTGACCGGCGTCACCGGCACCAACGGCAAGACCTCCACCAGCCACTGGATCGCGCATGCGCTGAACGATGCCGGGAAGAGATGCGCGCTGATCGGCACACTCGGCAACGGTTTCGTCGAGAGCCTGCAACCAAGCGCCAACACCACGCCGGATGCGATCAGCGTGCATGGCCTGCTTGCGGATTATCTGCGCGCCGATGCGCAGGCCGTGGCGATGGAAGTTTCCTCGCACGCGCTGGCACAGGGCCGGGTCAACGGCGTGCGCTTCGATATGGCGCTGCTGACCAACCTGAGCCGCGACCATCTGGATTATCACGGCGACATGGAAAGCTACGCGGCGAGCAAGCGCAAGCTGTTCGACTGGCAGGACTTGAAATTTGCCGTGATCAATCTAGATGATGCATTCGGCGCGGAGCTGGCCGAACAATTGCGGGACGGTAGTGCAGAGGTTGTCGGTTACGGCCTGAGCGATGCCGCGTTGCAACTGGCCGAGCGCCTCGGCCTGCGCATGGTGTACGGCAATCTGATGGAGATGAGCGGGCAGGGCTTGCGCCTGCAAGTGCATTCCAGCTGGGGAGCAGCGGTACTGGAATCCGTCCTGGTCGGCCGCTTCAACGCGGCGAACCTGTTGGGTGTGCTGGCAGTACTGCTGGCTAGCGGTATCGGGCTGGATAAGGCAGTGCAGTCACTGGGCAGGGTGCAGGCGGTGGCCGGACGGATGCAGCGCTTGGGCGGTGCAGGACAGCCAACGGTCATCGTGGACTATGCGCACACCCCGGACGCACTGGAAAAAGTATTGCTGGCGTTGCGCGAGGTCGGCGCGTCCCAGGTTGGCAAACATGGGGGCGGCAAACTGATCTGCGTGTTCGGCTGCGGCGGCGACCGTGACCGCGGCAAGCGCGCCATGATGGGACTGGTAGCAGAGAGGTTTTCCGACCATTGCATCGTCACCAGCGACAATCCGCGCAGCGAGGATCCGCAGCGCATCATTGCCGAGATCCTCGGCGGCATGACCGCTGATAACCACGAGTTCATTATCGAGCGTGCCGCGGCCATCGGGCGCGCCATCGGCATGGCGCGGCAAGGCGACACCGTGCTGATCGCGGGCAAGGGGCATGAGGGCTACCAGGAAACCAACGGGGTGAAGCACCCGTTCAGCGATGTGGCGGTCGCCGCACAGGCGCTGGAAGAATGGAGGGCCACGGTATGAATGACTCGGGCATGATGCTGCTCTCGCAGGCCGGGCAGGTGCTGAACGGCCGCATGGCCGGCCCCGATGTGCGCTTCTCCGCGGTCTCGACAGACAGCCGCAAAATCAGGGCCGGTGATCTGTTCATCGCCTTGCACGGCGAGCGTTTCGACGGCCATGAGTTCGTCGCGACCGCGATACGGTCCGGTGCCGCGGCAGTGATGGTCAACGCAGGCGGCTATGAAGCGCGCCCCTCGCTCCTGAACCCCGAATTCCCGATCCTCATCGTAGAGGATACCCGCCTCGCCCTGGGGAAGCTGGCGGCGCACTGGCGCGGACAGTTCGACATTCCGCTGGTGGCGATCACCGGCAGCAACGGCAAGACCACGGTCAAGGAGATGCTCGCCGGCATCCTGCGCATGGCGGCAGGCGGGGATAGCGCGGTGCTGGCCACCAAGGGCAATCTCAACAACGACATCGGCATGCCGCTGACCCTGCTGCAATTGGACGCGCAGCAGCGCTACGCCGTGATCGAAATGGGCATGAACCATCCGGGCGAGATCGATTACCTGACGCGCATCGCAGCGCCTGACGTCGCGCTGATCACCAACGCCAGCGGCGCCCATCTGGAGGGGCTGGGCTCGGTGGAGGCGGTGGCGCGCGCCAAGGGGGAGATCTTTGCCGGGCTCAAGCATCACGGCACCGCGGTCATCAATGCCGACGATGACCACGCGCCGCTGTGGCGGACACTTGCCGATTCGCACCCGTCTCTTGAGTTCGGTCTGGGGCAGCAAGCCGACGTGGCCGGGCAATGGCAGGCAAAGGGTATCGGATTGCGGCTAAACGCCCAGACCCCATCAGGGGATTTCAGCACGGATATGCAGGTTCCCGGCGCGCACAATGCACGTAACGCGCTGGCGGCAACTGCCGCCGCGATTGCGCTTAAGGTGCCGCTGGAAGTCATCGCTGCGGGACTGGAGAGATTCGGTGGCGTGGCCGGGCGATTGCAGCGCAAGGCTGCGCGGCATGGGGCGGTATTGATCGACGATACCTACAACGCGAATCCCGCCTCGATGCGCGCCGCGATCGGCGTGTTGGCGCAGGAGGCTGTGGGCAGGCGCGTGCTGGTGATGGGCGATATGGGCGAGCTGGGCGAGGACGCCGCAGTGCTCCATGCCGGAATCGGCACCGAGGCGCGCAGTGCCGGGGTCGAAAGGCTCCTCGCGCTGGGCGACCTGAGCGTCCATGCGGTGCGTGCCTTCGGCTGCGGCGCGGAGCATTTTGAGCGCATTGAGGATCTGCAAAAGGCGCTGGAAGACGAACTGGACGAGGACACCACCGTGCTGGTGAAGGGCTCGCGCTTCATGAAGATGGAGCGTGTGGTGCGGTTCTGCACCGGCGAGGCGGAGGCCGAAGACCCGAAGGGGCAGGAAGAAGGAAAAAGGGAAAAGGGATGCTGCGCATCGCCCCTCCCTTCATACAACGGGGGGGTACGGTAGATGCTGCTCGCGCTCGCACAGTGGCTCGCCGAAGACATCAGGTTCTTCAACGTGTTCAATTACATCACGCTGCGCGCCGTGCTCGCGGCGATGACTGCGCTGGTCATCTCGTTCATGGTCGGGCCGGCGATGATCCGCAAGCTGACCGCCTACAAGATCAGCCAGTCGGTACGCGACGACGGGCCGCAGACGCATCTGGTCAAGGCCGGCACGCCGACCATGGGCGGCGCGCTTATCCTCACCTCGATCGCGATCACCACCCTGCTGTGGGGCGACCTGCACAACCATTATATTTGGGTGGTGCTGCTCACCACGCTGGGTTTCGGTGTGATCGGCTGGGTGGACGACTACCGCAAGGTGGTGCACCGCAACCCCAAGGGGCTGTCGGCCAGGGCCAAGATGTTCTGGCAATCCATCATCGCACTCGTCGTGGGCGTCTACCTGTGGAATACCGCGATGCTGCCCGCGCACACCGAACTCATCGTGCCGTTCCTGAAGTTGCTGGTGTTCCCGCTGTCGGCTTTCGCCTTCGTCGTGCTGACCTATCTGGTCATCGTCGGAACGAGCAACGCGGTGAACCTGACCGACGGGCTGGACGGCCTGGCCATCATGCCCACCGTGCTGGTGAGCGGCGCGCTGGCGATCTTCGCCTATGCGGCCGGCAATGTGGTGTTCGCGAAATATCTCGGCATCCCCCACATCCCGGGCGCGGGCGAGCTGGCGGTGTTCTGCAGCGCGATCGCCGGCGCGGGGCTGGCGTTCCTGTGGTTCAACGCCTATCCCGCCGAGGTGTTCATGGGCGATGTCGGCGCACTGGCGCTCGGCGCGGCGCTCGGCGTCGTGGCCGTGATTGTGCGCCAGGAACTGGTGCTGTTCATCATGGGTGGCGTGTTCGTGGTCGAGGCGGTCTCGGTGATGATCCAGGTGGCCTCGTTCAAGCTCACCGGCAAGCGCGTGTTCCGCATGGCGCCGCTGCACCACCACTACGAACTGAAGGGCTGGAAGGAAACACAAGTGGTAGTGCGCTTCTGGATCATCACGATGTTGCTGGTCCTGATCGGGCTGGCAACGCTGAAGCTGAGATGACACGACTAAAAGACAAAATGGTGCTGGTGCTCGGTCTCGGTGAGACCGGGCTCTCGCTTGCGCGCTGGCTGAGCGCGCAGGGCGCGCATGTGCGCGTCGCCGACAGCCGTGAACATCCGCCTGGGCTGGACGTATTGCAGCGCGACTGCCCGCAGGCGGAAGTCTTCCGCGGAGCGTTCGACGACAGCCTGCTGCAGGGCGTGGATCGCATCGCCATCAGCCCCGGCGTGCCGCTAGCCGATCCTTTCGTGCAGCGCGCCAGCGCGCACGGTATCCCGGTTGAGGGCGACATCGAGCTGTTCGCGCAGCAGCTCATGGATTACGGCCTGCGCCTCACGACCAAGGTCATCGCGATCACCGGCGCGAACGGCAAGACCACCGTGACCAGTATGGTGGAGCATCTGTGCAAGGCAGTAGGGAGGGATACGGTTGCGGCCGGCAACATCTCACCGGCGGTGCTGGATGTGGCGATGGCACGCTGCGCGAACCCCCCGGAAATATGGGTGCTGGAACTGTCCAGCTTCCAGCTCGAGACGACCGTGACACTGGATGCCGATGCGGCAACGGTGCTCAACATCAGCGAAGACCACCTCGATCGCTATACCGGCATCGACGAATACGCGGCAGCCAAGGCGCGCATCTTTACCGGCAGCGGGGTGCAGGTGCTGAATCGCGACGATGTGCGCAGTATGGGCATGGCGCTACCCGGGCGCGAGAGGGTGACATTCGGGCTGGATGTGCCACCCAACGAACAGGACTTCGGTGTTGAGCGGGATGGCAGTGATATCTGGTTGAGGCAGGGTGGCGAGCGCTTGCTCAAGGCCGGCGATTTGCAGATCGCCGGGTTGCACAATGTCGCCAATGCATTGGCCGCGCTGGCGCTGTGCCGCGCGATTGGTCTGCCGATGCCGGCGTTGCTCGGGGCATTGCGCTCCTTCAGGGGGCTGCCGCACCGTGTGGAGCGCGTGGCGGAGATTGACGGTGTGATCTATTACGACGATTCCAAGGGCACCAATGTCGGCGCAACGGTCGCCGCGCTGGAAGGCCTGGGGAGAAAGGTCGTACTGATCGCGGGCGGCGAGGGCAAGGGGCAGGATTTCGCGCCGCTGCGGCCGGCCGTGATGCGGCATGCGCGCGCGGTGGTGCTGATCGGGCGGGATGCGCCGCTGATCGCATCCGCGCTGGAGGGCAGTGGTGTGCCGCTGCTGTGCGCCAAGGGGATGAACGAGGCGGTACGGCAGGCCGCGCAATTCGCACAATCGGGCAACGCGGTATTGTTGTCGCCGGCCTGTGCCAGTTTCGACATGTTCCGTAACTATGCACATCGCGCCGAGATGTTCGTGGAAGCGGTGCATGACCTGATCAGGGAGGCGGCATGGTCTCGCTGACGTCTGCCGCGGATATGCGGGCCGGCGGCGCACATGAGTCCCGCCGCCCTTTCGCCATCAAGACGCGCACCCGCCCGCCGCAGGCGCAGTTCGACGAGCTGCTGGTCTGGGTGTTGGTCGCGCTGCTCGCCCTCGGGCTGGTGATGGTGTATTCCGCCTCAATCGCCACGGCGGAAGCCGGCAGATTCACCGGATATCAACCGGCCTATTATCTGTTGCGGCATGGCATATTCATCGCAGTGGGGCTGTTTGTCGGGCTGCTTGCCTTTCAGGTGCCGGTGCAGCTATGGCAGAACTATGCGCCCTATCTGTTCCTGGCCGGGGTGGTATTGCTGGCATTGGTATTGGTCCCGGGTATCGGCAAATCGGTCAATGGCAGCCAGCGCTGGCTGCCGCTGTTCGTCGTCAATCTGCAGCCTTCCGAGCTGATGAAACTGTTCGTCGTGCTGTATGCGGCCAGTTATACGGTGCGCAAGGCGAAGGTAAAGGACACGTTCGTCAAGGCATTCATGCCGATGTTCGCGGTGATGGTGCTGGTCGGCGGCCTGTTGCTGCTGGAGCCGGACATGGGCGCATTCGTGGTGATCCTTGCCATTGCTCTCGGCATGTTGTGGCTGGGCGGCTACAGCATCAAGGTTTTCTTCGCACTGCTGCTGGCGCTGCCGGTCGCGTTCGCCGCATTGATCTATTCTTCGCCGTACCGCATGCAGCGTATCGTCGGATTCATGGACCCGTGGTCCGATCCGTTCGGCAAGGGTTATCAGCTCAGCCATGCATTGATCGCCTTCGGGCGCGGCGAGTGGTTCGGCGTGGGGCTGGGGAGCAGCGTGGAAAAATTGTTCTACCTGCCGGAGGCGCATACCGACTTCCTAGTGGCGGTGATCGCCGAAGAGCTCGGGCTGGTCGGCATCGCGGCTGTCATTGCGCTGTTCTCCCTGCTGGTGGTGCGCGCCTTCCAGATCGGTCGCCATGCCGCATTTCTCGAGCGGAATTTCTCCGCACTGTCCGCACAGGGCATCGGCGTGTGGCTCGGCGTGCAGGCGATGATCAACATCGGCGTGAACATGGGCGTGCTGCCGACCAAGGGGCTGACCCTGCCGTTCCTCAGCTTCGGCGGAAGCGGTCTGGTGGTGAATTGCATCGCCGCCGCGGTGTTGCTGCGAGTCGATTATGAAAACCGCCGGGTTGCGAGAGGTTTGCCGGTATGAGTAACCGCTCGATCCTGATCATGGCAGGCGGCACCGGCGGCCATATCATGCCGGGCCTGGCGGTCGCCGACATCCTGCGCGCACAGGGCTGGCAGGTGACCTGGTTGGGCGCACCGGGCAGCATGGAAGCGGAGCTGGTACCGAAGCACGGCTACGGCATGGCCTGGGTGCGCTTCTCCGGCGTGCGCGGCAAAGGGATTTTGCGCAAATTGGCCCTGCCGCTCAACCTGCTGACCGCGCTGTGGCAGAGCGCAGCCGCGATATTCCGCCATCGCCCCGACGTGGTGCTGGGCATGGGCGGCTACATCACTTTCCCCGGCGGGATGATGGCGGCCTTGCTGCGCCGTCCGTTGGTGATCCACGAGCAGAATTCCATCGCTGGATTAAGCAATAAAGTGCTGGCACGTATCGCGCAAAAAACGCTGAGCGGCTTCCCCGATGTGCTGCCGGACGCGATCTGGTGCGGCAATCCGGTGCGCAGCAGCATCGCCGGATTGTCCGACCCGCAAACGCGCTATGCGGCGCGCAGCGGCAGGCTGAACGTGCTGGTGGTGGGCGGCAGCCTCGGGGCGAAGGCGCTCAACGAGGCCATGCCGCAGGCGCTCGCGCAGCTGCCGGAAGGGGGCCGCCCGAATGTGATCCATCAGACCGGCAAACAGCATCTTGCCGCGGTGCAGCAGTTGTACCGGCAGGCCGGCGTGCAGGCGGACGGCATGACACGGTGCGCGCAAGCGGCGGGTGCGGGAATGCCGTCCCCCCACTTCCTCCCGCAAACGGCTGGCTGCGCCATAACCAGCGACTTGGCGAGCGTTGTTGGCTCGCCTAGTCGAATGGCTAGTTGTTCCACCAGTAACGTGTCGGAGGTGGATATCCGCCCATTCCTCGACGACATGGCCGCCAGCTACGCGAATGCCGATGTGGTGATCTGCCGCGCCGGCGCATTGACCGTTGCGGAACTGGCGGCGGCGGGCGTGGCGAGCATCCTGGTGCCGTTCCCGTTCGCGGTGGACGATCACCAGACGCACAACGCGCGTTTCCTTTCCGAGCGCGGCGCGGCATGGCTGTTGCCGCAGGGCGAGTTAAGCGCGGAGAAGCTGGCGCGATTGCTGCAGGAGATGACGCGCGAAAAACTGGCGGCGATGGCGCAGCAGGCGCGCGGCGCGGCCAAGCCGGACGCGGCGCGACAAGTGGCGCAGGTTTGCGCAGAACTGGCTGAAATATGAAACACAAAGTCAAACACCTCCATTTCGTCGGCATCGGCGGTTCGGGCATGAACGGTATCGCCGAAGTGCTGCTCAACCTGGGCTTCCAGGTCAGCGGCTCCGACCTCGGCGAAAACGTGGCCACACAACGCCTCAGGCAGCTCGGTGCGACGGTGTACCTCGGCCATGCCGAACAGCATCTCACCGACGCCGATGCGGTGGTGATCTCGACCGCGGTCGGCAAGGACAACCCCGAAGTGCTGGCAGCGCGCGCGCGGCGCATCCCGGTGGTGCCGCGCGCGATGATGCTGGCGGAACTGATGCGCCTGCGCCAGGGCATCGCGGTGGCAGGCACGCACGGCAAGACCACCACCACCTCGCTGGCCGCCAGCGTGCTGGCCAAGGGTGGTTTCGACCCCACTTTCGTGATCGGCGGAAAGCTCAACAGCAGCGGCGCCAATGCCAGGCTCGGCACCGGCGAATTCATCGTCGCCGAGGCCGACGAATCGGATGCATCGTTCCTGTACCTGCAGCCGATCCTCGCGGTGATCACCAACATCGATGCCGACCACATGGAGACCTACGGCCACGACTTCGGCAGGCTCAAGCAGGCGTTCGTGGACTTCGTCGAACACCTGCCGTTCTACGGCATGGCGATGCTGTGCATCGACGACGCCAACGTGCGCGAGATCCTGCCGCGCATCAGCAAGCCGGTATGTACCTATGGCCTCGGCGAGGGCGCAATGATCCGCGCGGTCAACGTGCGCCATCAGGGCGGACAGATGAGCTTCACCGCCGAGTGCCGCCAGAACGGCACACCGAAAGACCTGGGCATCACGCTGAATCTGGCCGGGACACACAACGTGCTGAACGCGCTCGCCGCGATCGCGATCGGGCTGGAGGTGGGCGTGGCAGACGACGCCATCGTGGCTGCCTTGGCCGATTTCCAGGGCGTGGGGCGGCGTTTCCAGCGCTATGGGGAGATTTCATTGCCGAGCAGTGCGGGGAGTTCGCCCTCTGATGAAACTATTGGCCATCCGACCAAGCCGGCAAGCGGGCAAGTCGCTGGTTATCCCCAACCCGCTCCCGCAGGCGGCAGCTTCACTTTAATCGACGACTACGGCCACCATCCGGTGGAAATGGCTGCCACGCTGAATGCGGCGCGCGGCGCATTCCCCGGTAGGCGGCTGGTGCTGGCGTTTCAGCCGCACCGCTACACGCGTACCCGTGACCTGTTCGAGGATTTCGTCAGGGTGCTGTGCGGCGTGGACGCGCTGCTGCTGGCGGAAGTCTATGCGGCGGGAGAGTCGCCCATCGTCGCGGCGGACGGGCGCGCGCTGATGCATGCGTTGCGCGTCGCCGGACAGGACAAGGCGGTGTTCGTCGAGAACATCCAGGATATGCCGCAGGCCGTCATGCAGATGGCGCGCGACGGTGATGTGGTGATCACGATGGGTGCTGGCTCGATCGGCGGCGTGCCCGGCGTGCTGATGCAAATGAACAACCAGCCATGAACATGAGCGAACCGGAACAATTCAAGACAGAAGGCCTGCGCGGAGAGATGCGCCGCGACGTGCCCATGAGTCGCCATACCAGCTGGCGCGTGGGCGGCGTGGCCGAACGCATGTACCGGCCCGCCGACCTTGACGACCTGCTGGCGTTCCTGCGCGGCTTGCCGGTCGATGAGCCGCTGTATGTGGTTGGGTTGGGTAGCAACCTGCTGGTGCGCGATGGCGGCTTGCACGGCACGGTGCTGTTGCTGCACGGCGCGCTGGGCGGTTTGCGTTCCGAGGCCGACGGCTCGGTCTATGCCGAAGCCGGTGTACCGGGCGCGAAGCTGGCGCGCTTCGCCGCCTTGCACGATCTGCGCGGTGCGGAATTCTGCGCCGGCATCCCCGGTACGGTGGGTGGCATGCTGGCGATGAATGCCGGCTGCTACGGCAGCGAGATCTGGGAGAAGGTGCTGCGCGTATTAGTGGTAGATCGGAGCGGCGCGCTGTATGAGCGAACTCCGCTGGATTATGAGATCGGCTATCGATCCGTGAGGAGGATCCAGGATGCAGGATTTGGGATTCAGCTCCACCCTGCATCTAGCATCCTGCATCCTGGATCCTCGGAGTTCTTCATCTCCGCGTGGCTGAAGTTCGAAGCGGGTGATGGCGCAAGCGCGCGGCAGGAGATCAAGACGCTGTTGAGCAAGCGCATCGCCAGCCAACCGCTGAACCTGCCGAATGCCGGGTCGGTGTTCCGCAACCCGCCGGGCGACCACGCGGCGCGGCTTATCCAGCAGTGCGGGCTGAAGGGACATCGCATCGGCGGCGCGCAGGTTTCTGAGAAGCATGCCAACTTCATCGTGAACACGGGCGACGCGACCGCTGCGGATATCGAGGGGCTGATCAACGAAGTGCGGGCGGTGGTGCGGCAGCAGACTGGCATCGATCTGCATACCGAAGTAAGAATTGTGGGCGGGTACAAATGATGAATCCTGAATCTTTCGGCAAGGTGGCGGTGTTGTTCGGCGGCAAGTCCGCCGAGCGCGAGGTGTCGCTGAAGAGCGGAGCGGCCGTGCTGGCGGCACTACAGCGCAGCGGCGTGGATGCGCATGCGTTCGACCCCGCCGTACAAAATTTGCATGCTCTGCACGATGAAGGTTATGAGCGTGCCTTCATCGCGTTGCACGGGCGCTTCGGCGAGGACGGCACGGTGCAGGGCGCGCTGGAATTGCTGGGTATCCCCTATACCGGCAGCGGTGTGCTGGCTTCCGCACTGGGCATGGACAAGTGGCGCACCAAGCTGGTGTGGCAGGCGGCAAACCTGCCGGTGCCGAAATACATGCTGCTCGACGCGCACAGCGACTGGGCCGGTGTCGCGCAGCAGCTGGGCTTGCCGCTGTTCGTCAAGCCGGCCAACGAAGGCTCCAGTGTCGGCATCAGCAAGGTAAAGGCTGTCGGCGAATTGCAGGACGCTTATCAGGCAGCGGCGAAGCACGACAAGCTGGTGATCGGGGAAAGCTTTATCGGCGGCGGCGAATACACCGTGGCAATCCTCGGCGACGAGGTGCTGCCGGTGATCAAGATCGAGCCGGCCGGCGAGTTCTATGACTACGAGGCGAAATATTTCCGCGACGATACACGCTACCTGTGCCCCTGCGGGCTGAGCACGGAAAAGGAAGCCGAGATGCAGCATCTGGCCAGGCAGGCCTTCGCGCTGATCGGGGGCTGCGGGTGGGGGCGCGTGGATTTCCTGATGGACGAGGCGGGCAATCCCTATCTGCTGGAGGTGAACACCGCACCGGGGATGACCGATCACAGCCTGGTGCCGATGGCGGCGCGCCGGGCCGGTATCAGTTTCGAGCGGCTGGTGGTGCGTGTATTGGAGATGGCGCATGTGGGATGACGCCGTCCTTTTGAGGAATATCGCCAATGCGCTGATCGCCTTCAGTATGGTAGCGATGCTGTACGGGGTGCTTTACCACACGGTGCACCTGCCGGGATTGTTCCCGCTGCGCAGCATGCACCTCACAGTAGCACCGCAGCGGGTGGCCGCGGAAGGAGTGCTGGCGGTAGTGCGCAACGAAGTGCAGGGCAACTTTTTCACAGTGGATATCGAGCGGTTGAAACAGTCACTGGAAAGGCTGCCGTGGGTGCGCAGCGTCAGTATCCGCCGCGAATTTCCAGACCGGCTGGCGGTGCAACTGGAAGAACACCAGACACTGGCGCGCTGGAACGATGCGGCGCTAGTGAACACTTACGGTGAAGTGTTCAACGCGCAGAGCGGGCAGGTGCTGCCGGGTTTCATCGGCCAAGCGGGGGTGTCGGCCGAAATGGCGCAGCATTATGCGCAGTTCAACGCTCAATTGGCCGTGCTCGGCCTACAAGTGACGCGGCTGGCGCTGACGCCACGTCACGCTTGGCAGTTGCATCTGAGCAACGGCCTGGTGCTGGAGCTGGGGCGCGAAGAGATGCAGCAGCGGCTGGCGCGGTTCGTGGCGGTATATCCGTACAGCCTGGCGGGACAGGTGGATTCAGTGCGCTATGTGGATATGCGCTACCGCAACGGGTTTGCGGTGGGCGGCATGGTCAAAAGTTGAAAGATGGGTAGCGAGGGGCGAGCGATGAGCAGAAACAAGGAAGCAAAGAACCTGGTGGTTGGGCTGGATATAGGCACATCCAAGATCGTGGCCATTGTCGGCGAGGTCAAGCCGGACGGCATGCTGGAGGTGGTCGGCATGGGCATGCATGAATCCGAAGGCATGAAGAAGGGCATGGTGGTCAACATCGAAGCCACGGTCGGCGCGATCCAGCGCGCTCTGGAAGAGGCCGAGCTTATGGCTGACTGCAAGATTCACGAGGTGCATACCGGCATCGCCGGCAGCCATGTTCGCGGCATCAACTCGCGCGGCATGGTGAAGATCAAGGAAAAGGAAGTCGCACCCGCCGACATCGAGAGGGTGGTGGAAACCGCCAGCTCGATCAGCCTGCCTGGCGACCAGCAGATCCTCCATATCCTCGAGCAGGAGTTCAGCATCGACGGTCAGGACGGCATCAAGAAGCCGCTCGGCATGAGCGGCATGCGCCTGGATGTCGAGGTGCATATCGTCAGCGGCGCGGTAGCGGCGGTGCAGAACATCATGAAATGCATCCATCGCTGCGGGCTGGAGGTCAACGAACTGATCCTGCAGCCGCTGGCTTCCAGCAAGGCGGTGCTCGAGGAGGACGAAAAAGAGCTGGGTGTGTGTCTCGTCGACATCGGCGGCGGTACTACCGATATCGCGGTGTTCACCGGCGGCGCGATACGCCACACCGCGGTGATCCCGATCGCCGGCGACCAGATCACCAACGATATCGCGATGGCATTACGCACCCCGACCCACGATGCCGAGGATATCAAGATCAAGCACGGCTGCGCGCTGCGCCAGCTGGCCGATGGCGGCACGATCGAGGTGCCTGGTGTGGGTGAGCGCGGTCCGCGCATGCTATCGCGCCAGACGCTGGCGGAGGTGATCGAGCCACGCGTCGAGGAGCTGTATCTGCTGGTACAGCAGGAACTGCGCCGCAGCGGTTTCGAGGACTTGCTGTCATCCGGCATCGTGATCACCGGCGGCAGCAGCGCCATGCAGGGCATGGTCGAACTGGGGGAGGAGATATTCCATCTGCCGGTGCGTCTCGGGATTCCGAAATATGTCGGCGGATTATCAGATGTGGTGAAAACACCGCGCATGGCGACCGGTGTGGGGCTGTTGCTGTATGGCATGGAGCACTTCCAGCGTGATGAGGAGACGCGCAGGCAATCCGGTTCGTTTGGCGATGTGTTGGCAAGAATGAAGGCATGGTTTCAGGGGAATTTTTAGCAGTTTCGAGGGGTAGGCAGCAGTTCAGCGCCCAAGGGCAGGTTTGAGGTGGTTCTTTAAGGAGAAGACGATGTTTGAAATCATGGAAATGCAAACGCAGGATGCAGTCATCAAGGTGATCGGGGTCGGTGGCTGCGGCGGTAACGCCGTGGATCATATGATCGAACAAGGCGTACAAGGCGTCGAGTTCATCGCCATCAATACCGATGCGCAAGCGCTCAAGCGCAGCAAGGCGCGTACCCAGTTGCAGATCGGCGCAAACATCACCAAGGGACTGGGTGCAGGCGCCAAGCCGTCGGTCGGGGAGGCTGCTGCCGAAGAAGACCGCGAGCGCATCAAGGAGATGATCAGCGGTGCGAACATGGTATTCATCACCGCCGGCATGGGTGGCGGCACCGGCACCGGAGCGGCGCCGATCGTCGCGCAGATTGCACGCGAGCTGGATATTCTGACCGTGGCGGTGGTCACCAAGCCAGTCGTTTACGAGGGTAACCGGATGCGTTTCGCCAAAGCAGGCATCGAGGCGCTGCACGAGCATGTCGATTCGCTGATCATCGTGCCGAATTCCAAGTTGATGGAGGTGCTGGGTAGCGATGTCACCGTACCGGAAGCCTTCAGGGCCGCCAACGGCGTGCTGCAAGGTGCCGTTGCAGGCATCGCCGAAGTGATCAATGTGCCGGGGTTGATCAACGTCGACTTCGCCGACGTGCGCACCGTGATGTCGGAGAACGGTATGGCGATGATGGGTTCCGCGATCGCCTCAGGGCCGGATCGCGCGCGGGTTGCTGCCGAGCGCGCGATCGCCAGCCCGTTACTCGAAGACGTTGACATGTCCGGCGCGCGCGGCGTGCTGGTGAATATCACCTCGTCCAGCCAATTGAAGCTGAAAGAATTGGAGGAAGTGATGGAATGCGTCCAGTTTGCCGCCGAGGAGGCGACGGTGATCGTCGGTTCGGTGTTCGACGAGAACATGGGCGAGGATTTGCGGGTGACCGTTGTGGCAACCGGTCTGGGCGCACCGCTTGCACGCAAACAGCCCAAGCCGGAAGTGGTCTACCGCGGTGAGGAGACTTATCAACGCACCGGCACGCACGACGAGCCGATCTCCAGCCAGGTTATCGATTACGCCAAACTGGATATTCCGGCTATCACACGAACAGGGCGCAGGGCAGCGGTAGATGCGATGGAAAAATCCGGCATGGATACGCTGGATATCCCGTCATTCCTGCGCAAGCAGGCGGATTGAGCGGCAGTCAAGGGAAGGCACAGTTACAAGGGGCGTATATCCAGCAGCGCGGATGGAGAATCCGGCTGTGATAAAATCCCCGAATGATTCTTGCGCCCAGGAAGCCCATGGTTAAGCAGCGCACCCTGAAAAGTTCCGTCAGCGTGACGGGAGTCGGCCTGCACAGCGGTGAGAAGGTCACGCTCGGCTTGAGGCCAGCTCCCGCCAACACCGGCATCGTATTTCGTCGTGTCGATGTGAAACCGGTCGAGGAGATTCGCGCTCGCGCCGAGCTGGTGCATGACACGCGCCTGTCCACCTGTATGGAGCAGAACGGTGTGCGCGTCGCCACCGTCGAGCACTTGATGTCGGCTCTGGCCGGGCTGGGTATCGACAACGCCTATATCGACCTGGACAGCGCGGAAGTGCCGATCATGGATGGCAGCGCCGGGACGTTCATTTTCCTGCTGCAATCGGCGGGCATCGCCGAGCAATCTGCCGCCAGGAGATTCATCCGCGTGAAAAAGACCGTCGAGGTGAGGCAGGGTGACAAGTGGGTGCGCTTCGAACCCTATCACGGCTACCGGCTGACTTTCACCATCAACTTCGCTCATCCGGTATTCGCCGATACGAGGCAGCATGTGGTGGTCGATTTGGGCGAGGAATCCTATGTGCGCGACATCTGTCGGGCACGCACCTTCGGTTTTATGCAGGACGTCGAGAATATGCGCGCACAGGGGTTGGCACTGGGTGGTAGCCTCGATAACGCCATTGTCATGGATGAGTACCGCGTGCTGAACGCCGACGGGCTACGCTTCGAGGACGAGTTCGTCAAGCATAAGGTGCTCGACGCGATCGGCGACCTCTACCTGCTGGGTCATCCGCTGATCGGTGCGTTCTCCGGCTACAAGTCCGGCCACGCCCTGAACAATGCCCTGCTGCGCGCACTGCTTGCCGACGGGCAGGCTTGGGAGTTCGTCACTTTCGACAGCGTCGAAGACGCGCCGGCGTTCCTGCGCCTGCAATTGCAGGCCGCCTGATTGCGCGTGATAACGGTAGACATGTGCTGATCCTGCGCTTGTTCCTGGTACTGGTCACGCTGCTTCTGGTCTTGAGCGGCGGAATGTACATCTTTACGCACGATCGCCGTTATCTGAAATTTGCGTGGCAAACACTACGTTTCGCCGCGTTGCTGCTATTGGTCTTTGCCTTGTTGTTCGTGCTGGAACGTTATGTGCTGATCGGCTGGCGGATATTGCTTTAGCTTGGCATTGCAAACGCCGGGAATCGTATGCCAATGAACCGCCCATTGTAAAGTTAGAAACCGCCGGTCTGGGGAATCCCTGAGAGCCCATCTCTCATACCATTGCTTGCCTGCGCAGCGAAGATGCGCTCCGCTTGTATGCGGATTACATCGCCATCCCGATTTGCCGTCGACATGAAGCGATATCCTTGATTGCGGCCATTCACAGCGATTCTTGCTTCGGGGTTAATTCGGTGAATTGCTTTTGGTTTGACATATAAGGCGGTAATTGAGATAATTGCAAGTTCTGTTTGGAGGGGTTCCCGAGCGGTCAAAGGGATCAGACTGTAAATCTGACGGCTCTGCCTTCGAAGGTTCGAATCCTTCCCCCTCCACCAAATTTGGCTTTTGGTTGGCTTGGGTAGTGTGGTGCAACCGCTTGTTTTAGGTCGTTGTTTGGTGGGGAAGCCTGCGGGTGTAGCTCAATGGTAGAGCAGAAGTTTTCCAAACTTACGACGAGGGTTCGATTCCCTTCACCCGCTCCAGTTTGGGTTTTTGCCCATGTGGCTCAGTGGTAGAGCACTCCCTTGGTAAGGGAGAGGTCGCGAGTCCGATTCTCGCCATGGGCACCATAGATTTTTATTGTTAACATTTTGACATTGATAAGGAAACATCATGGCAAAGAGCAAATTTGAACGTACGAAGCCGCACGTGAACGTTGGCACGATTGGGCACGTGGATCATGGCAAGACCACACTGACGGCGGCGATCACCACTGTCTTGTCGAAGAAGTTCGGCGGCGAAGCCAAGGCAATACCGCCCACGTCGAATACGAAACGGCCAGCCGCCACTATGCCCACGTGGACTGCCCGGGCCATGCCGACTATGTCAAGAACATGATCACCGGCGCCGCGCAGATGGACGGCGCGATCCTCGTGGTGTCCGCCGCCGACGGCCCGATGCCGCAGACCCGCGAACACATCCTGCTGGCCCGCCAGGTCGGCGTGCCCTACATCATCGTCTTCATGAACAAATGCGACATGGTCGATGACGAAGAGCTGCTCGAACTCGTCGAAATGGAAGTACGCGAACTGCTCTCCAAATACGACTTTCCCGGCGATGACATCCCGATCGTCAAGGGTTCCGCACTGAAAGCCATGCAGGGCGACCAGGGCGACCTGGGCGAACCCGCCATCATGCGCCTGGCCGATGCCCTTGACAGCTACATTCCGACCCCGGAACGCGCCATCGACGGCGCCTTCCTGATGCCGGTCGAAGACGTCTTCTCCATCTCCGGGCGCGGCACCGTCGTGACCGGCCGTGTCGAACGCGGCATCGTCAAGGTCGGCGAAGAACTCGAGATCGTCGGCATCAAGCCCACCCTGAAAACCACCTGTACCGGCGTCGAAATGTTCCGCAAGCTGCTCGACCAGGGTCAGGCAGGCGACAACGTCGGCGTACTGCTGCGCGGCACCAAGCGTGAAGAAGTCGAGCGCGGCCAAGTGTTGTGCAAGCCGGGTTCCATCAAGCCGCACACCAAGTTCACCGCCGAGATCTACGTGCTGGGCAAGGACGAAGGCGGCCGTCACACCCCGTTCTTCCAGGGTTACCGCCCACAGTTCTACTTCCGTACCACCGACGTGACCGGCGCGGTCGAACTGCCGGCCGGCACCGAGATGGTCATGCCGGGCGACAACGTCAGCATCACCGTCAACCTGATCAACCCGATCGCGATGGAAGAGGGTCTGCGCTTCGCCATCCGCGAGGGCGGCCGCACCGTCGGCGCAGGCGTGGTTGCAAAGATTATCGAGTAACAACCAGGATTAAGGATTGAGGGGGCGGTTTTCCCCGATCCTCAATCCTCGCTCCTGATTTTTAGGCCAGTAGCTCAATTGGTAGAGTATCGGTCTCCAAAACCGAGGGTTGGGGGTTCGAGACCCTCCTGGCCTGCCAAAGGATTAAGTATCAAAGTTGACTGGAATAATTGCGCATGGCAGACAAAATCAAGTTGCTGATCGCCTTCCTGCTGGTTGCAGCGGGCATCGCCGGCTTCTACTACTTGCACGACAGTGCGGCAGTGTTGAGGTTGGCTTCGGTGCTGGCCGGCCTTTTGCTGGCGACGCTGGCGGCATGGACCAGCGAGCCCGGTAAAAGTTTTCTTGCTTTTGGCAGGGATTCCGTTGCCGAGGCAAGGCGCGTGGTTTGGCCGACGCGCAAGGAGACGCTGCAGACCACAGGCATAGTGATCGTGTTTGCCATTACCATGGCTCTGTTCCTGTGGGCGGTAGATGCCAGCTTGATGATGGTGGTGGATAAACTGATGGGGCGGGGTGAGTGATGGCCAAGAGCTGGTATGTTGTTCATACGTACTCGCAGTTTGAGAAAAGCGTACAGCGCGCATTGACCGAGCGTATTCAGCGCGAGGGAATGCAGGATAAGTTCGGCCAGATTCTGGTTCCGGTTGAAGAGGTGGTGGAGCTGAAATCCGGGCAAAAGAGCATTACGGAACGCAAATTCTTTCCCGGTTATGTGCTGGTCGAGATGGACATGACTGACGAGACATGGCATTTGGTGAAGAGTACTCCCAAGGTGACCGGCTTTTTGGGGGGGTCTGCGATGAAACCCACACCGATCAGCGAAAAAGAAGTGCAGAATATCATGCGGCAGATGCAGGCCGGGGTTGAAAAGCCCAGGCCCAAGGTGCTATTCGAGGTGGGTGAGGCGGTGCGCGTCAAGGAAGGTCCGTTTACGGACTTTAATGGCATGGTCGAGGACGTCAATTACGACAAGAACAAGATACGCGTGGCAGTGACCATCTTTGGCCGCTCGACACCCGTGGAACTGGATTTCGGCCAGGTAGAAAAAGGCTGAAGAGCGAGAAATGCAGATGGGGAACGCAGCCTGCAAGGATTGCAGATGCCGTTTCCCGTTTGTCATTTCTCATATTGGGGAGAGACGGAAAGTTTCGCTAATACCCGTTTGAGAGGAGTGCATCATGGCAAAGAAAGTAGTCGGCTATATCAAGCTGCAAGTGCCTGCAGGCAAGGCCAATCCAAGTCCGCCGATTGGCCCGGCGCTGGGTCAGCGCGGTTTGAATATTATGGAATTCTGCAAGGCGTTCAACGCACAGACTCAAGGCGTTGAGCCAGGCCTGCCGATTCCGGTGGTGATCACCGCGTTCGCGGACAAGAGTTTCACCTTCATCATGAAGACCCCGCCCGCGACCATTCTGATCAAGAAGGCTGCCGGCGTGCAAAAGGGCAGCAAGACGCCGCACACCGACAAGGTGGGCAAACTGACCCGCAAGCAAGCGGAAGAAATCGCAACAACCAAGATGCCCGATCTGACGGCTGCCGATATGGACGCCGCCGTGCGCACCATTGCTGGAAGCGCGCGCAGCATGGGCATTACCGTGGAGGGCGTATAACCATGTCCAAACGTTATAAAGCGATTGCGGCCAAAATTAATCGCGACAAGCTGTATCCCCTGAACGATGCACTGAACCTTGTCAAGGAAACTGCTGTGGCGAAGTTTGACGAGTCCATTGACGTCGCAGTAAACCTCGGCATCGATGCGCGCAAGTCCGATCAATTGGTGCGCGGCTCCGTGGTGCTGCCCAAGGGTACCGGCAAGGTGGTGCGCGTGGCGGTATTCGCGCAGGGCGCCAAGGCCGAAGAGGCCAAGGCAGCCGGTGCGGATATCGTTGGTTTCGACGATCTGGCCGAGTCCATCAAGGGCGGCAACCTGAATTTTGACGTGCTGATCGCCAGTCCGGATGCGATGCGCCTGGTCGGTCAACTGGGCCAGATCCTCGGGCCGCGCGGCTTGATGCCTAACCCGAAGGTGGGCACGGTGTCCGCCGACGTGGCGGGTGCGGTGAAGAATGCCAAGGCAGGCCAAGTCCAGTACCGTACCGACAAGAACGGCATCGTGCAGTGCACCATCGGACGCGCTTCGTTCGCGCCGGAAGCCTTGCGCGAAAACCTGCTGGCGTTGGTTGATGCGCTGAACAAGGCAAAGCCGGCGGCATCCAAGGGGGTGTACCTGAGAAAGGTATCCATCTCCAGTACCATGGGTGCCGGCATCCGCATCGAGCAGGCTAGCTTGACGGCATAATGCTTTGAATTTGGCGGCAGGGTGAAAATCCTGTCGCCTCTGATCTTTGGACTGCTGGCGTGCTGGCAGCATCAAAGACCGTAGGCGTCAAAGGAGTTGTCGGCCGGAGACTTAATTGGCGGAGCGATCCGTCTGCCCACGCAGATGGTGTGGCCCGCGAGCAGGAGTTGTTTTCCTGGCTCAAGGTCGCTGTTGTAACCGATGGAATGTGCGCAAGCGCATTCCGGAAAAATGGAGGAAGACTTGAGTCTCAATCTGCAAGAGAAACAGGCAGTGGTCGCGGAAGTCGGTGCACAGGTGGCACAGGCCCAGACCATCGTCTTGGCAGAGTATCGTGGCATCCAGGTCAGCGACATCACCCAGTTGCGCGCTAATGCACGCAAGTCGGGGGTGTATTTCCACGTGTTGAAGAACACGCTGGCGCGCCGTGCGGTGCAGGGTACTCCGTTCGAATCACTGGCTGACAAGATGGTCGGCCCGCTGGTGTATAGCATCAGTGCGGATGCTGTCGCTGCCGCCAAGGTGGTGCATGAATTCGCCAAGACGAACGACAAGCTGGTGGTTAAAGCGGGATCCTACAACGGCAAGGTGCTGGATGCAGCAGGCGTGAATGCGCTGGCTTCCGTACCGTCGAAGGAAGTCCTGCTGGCACAACTGTGCGGTTTGCTGCAGTCGCCGGTCTCTGGCCTGGCTCGCGTGCTTGGCGCGGTTGCCGGAAAAAAAGAGCCTGTTGCTGCTTGATCCGATTAATTTTTTAAAGATAGGAAAACAAAATGGCATTCGATAAAGACGCATTTTTGGCTGCACTGGACGGTATGTCCGTGCTGGAACTGAACGAGCTGGTCAAGGCGATTGAAGAGAAGTTCGGCGTTTCCGCCGCTGCGATGGCTGCTCCGGCCGCCGGTGGTGGTGCTGCCGCTGGTGCTGCCGCCGCCGAGCAAACCGAATTCACCGTGATCCTGAAGTCTGCTGGCGACAACAAGGTGAATACGATCAAGGTGGTTCGCACCATCACCGGCCTGGGCCTGAAGGAAGCCAAGGATCTGGTGGACGGCGCACCGAAACCTGTCAAGGAAGGTGTGTCCAAGGCTGATGCTGACGCAATTGCCAAACAACTGACCGAAGCTGGCGCAGCTGCTGAAATCAAGTAAGGCTGTACGTGGCAGAAAGGCTGGCGGCTTACCGTCAGCCTTTTGCCGCTTTAAGAAGCCAGCGGCCAGGAAGCCTGAAATCCCTTCCTACCCCCTGTCTTTTCCCTCGATCGTGGAGATTATATGAGCTACTCTTTTACCGAAAAAAAACGCATTCGTAAAAGTTTTGCCAAGCGTGTCGGTGCATTGCCGGTTCCTTTCCTGTTGTCCACTCAATTGGAATCCTTCGCTGCATTTCTGCAGGCCTATACTCCGCCAGAACAGCGCAAGAACGAAGGCTTGCAGGCTGCCTTCAACGGCATTTTCCCGATCGAGAGCCATTCCAGGAATGCACGCCTTGACTTTGTCAGCTACCAACTCGGCATGCCACCGTTCGATGTGAAGGAATGCCAGCAGCGCGGCCTGACCTATGCTTCGCCGTTGCGCGCGCGCGTGCGCCTGACCATCATGGACAAGGAAGCGTCCAAACCCACGGTCAAGGAAGTGAAAGAGCAGGAAGTTTACATGGGCGAAATGCCGCTCATGACGCCGACCGGTTCGTTTGTGATCAACGGCACCGAGCGTGTCATCGTGTCGCAGTTGCACCGCTCGCCCGGCGTGTTCTTCGAGCATGACCGCGGCAAGACGCATTCCTCCGGCAAGCTGCTGTTCTCCGCACGCATCATCCCGTATCGCGGCTCCTGGCTGGATTTCGAATTCGATGCGAAGGACTACGTGTACTTCCGTATCGACCGCCGCCGCAAGATGCCGGTCACCATTCTGTTGCGCTCGCTCGGCTACAGCAACGAAGACATGCTCAGGATGTTCTTCGAGTTCGATACCTTCCATCTGGGCAAGAAAGGCATCCAGTTCGAGGTGGTGGCCGAGCGCCTGCGCGGCGATGTGGCGCGCTTCGACATTATCGGCAAGGCCGGCAAGGTCATCGTGGCCAAGGACAAGCGAATCACGGTGCGCCATATCCGCGAGATGCAGGAGGCTGGAATCGACAAGCTGACCGTTACGGAGGAGTTTCTGGTCGGCCGCGTGCTTGCAACAAACATCGTGAACAAGGAGAGTGGCGAGATCATCGCCAACGCCAACGATGAGATCACCGAGGCGCTGCTGCATAACCTGCAAGCTGCCGGCATCAGCAAGATCCATACGCTGTACACCAACGATCTGGACCATGGCGCGTTCATTTCGCAAACGCTGCGTACCGACGAAACCACCGATCAGTGGACGGCACGCGTGGCGATCTACCGCATGATGCGCCCTGGCGAGCCGCCTACCGAAGACGCTGTCGAAGGCCTGTTCAATGGCCTGTTCTTCAGTGAGGAGCGCTACGATCTGTCTGCCGTCGGCCGCATGAAATTCAACCGCCGCGTGGGCCGCGAAGAACTGACCGGCGCATCGATCCTGTCCAACGAAGATATCGTCGGAGTGGTGAAGATCCTGGTCGAATTGCGCAATGGTCGCGGTGAGATCGACGACATCGATCACCTCGGCAACCGTCGCGTGCGTGCCGTGGGGGAGCTGGCCGAAAACCAGTTCCGTGCCGGCTTGGCGCGCGTGGAGCGTGCCGTCAAGGAGCGTCTCGGCCAGGCCGAGACCGACAACCTGATGCCGCATGACCTGATCAATGCAAAACCGATCTCGGCAGCAGTGAAGGAATTCTTCGGCTCCAGCCAGTTGTCGCAGTTCATGGATCAGACCAATCCGTTGTCCGAAATCACCCACAAGCGCCGTATCTCTGCGCTGGGCCCGGGTGGCCTGACTCGTGAAAGAGCGGGCTTCGAGGTTCGCGACGTGCATCCGACCCATTATGGCCGTGTCTGCCCGATCGAAACGCCGGAAGGCCCGAACATCGGCCTGATCAACTCGCTGGCACTGTACGCGCGTACCAACGAATACGGCTTCATCGAAACGCCATACCGCAAGGTGGCAAAGGGCAAGGTGGCCGAGGAGGTCGATTATCTGTCCGCGATCGAAGAAGGCAAATTCACCATCGCCCAGGCGAATGCAGAACTGGATAAGAAGGGTCACTTCACCAACGACATCGTGTCGGCACGTCATCACAACGAATTCGTTCTGGCCGAACCGGACAATCTGGAATACATGGACGTGTCACCTTCCCAAGTGGTGTCGGTCGCAGCTTCGCTGATTCCGTTCCTGGAGCATGACGATGCCAACCGTGCCCTGATGGGCGCCAATATGCAACGCCAGGCCGTCCCTTGCCTGCGTGCGGAGAAACCGCTGGTGGGTACGGGTATCGAGCGCACCGTGGCAGTCGACTCCGGAACGACCGTGCAGGCATGGCGCGGCGGCCGCATCGATTACATCGATGCCGGACGCATCGTGGTGCGTGCCAATGATAACGAAACCACTGCCGGCGAAGTCGGCGTGGACATTTACAACCTGATCAAATATACCCGCTCGAACCAGAACACCAACATCAACCAGCGTCCGCTGGTCAAGGTGGGCGACGTGATCGAGCGCGGGGACGTGATTGCCGACGGCGCTTCCACGGACATGGGTGAGCTTGCGCTCGGCCAGAACATGCTGGTCGCGTTCATGCCGTGGAATGGCTACAACTACGAGGACTCGATCCTGATTTCCGAGCGCGTCCTGGCCTTGGACCGCTTCACTTCCATCCATATCGAAGAGTTGACTGTTGCGGCGCGCGATACCAAGCTCGGCCCCGAAGAGATCACGCGCGATATCCCGAATCTGGCCGATGCGCAACTGGCCCGTCTGGACGAATGTGGCATCGTGCATATCGGTGCGGAAGTGGCGGTGGGTGATGTGCTGGTCGGCAAGGTGACGCCCAAGGGTGAAACACAACTGACCCCGGAAGAAAAATTGCTGCGCGCGATCTTTGGCGAGAAGGCATCGGATGTGAAAGATACCAGCTTGCGCGTGCCGACCGGCAGCTCTGGAACAGTGATCGATGTGCAGGTTTTCACGCGCGAAGGCCTGCAGCGCGACAAGCGTGCCCAGCAAATTATTGACGATGAATTGAACCGCTACAAGAAGGATCTGGCGGACCAGATGCGCATCGTGGAGGCCGACGTGTTCGCGCGCCTGGGGAAGCTGTTACTCGGCAAGGTGGCCAATGGGGGGCCAAAAAAGCTGGCCAAAGGCAGCAAGATCAGCAAGGAATATCTGCACAGCATCGAGCACCATCAATGGTTCGACATCCGTATGGCTGACAATGAAGTGGCTGCACAGATGGAGCAGGTCAAGGAAGGGCTTGCACAAAATCGCATCGAGTTTGATGCTGCGTTCGAGTTAAAGAAGAAGAAGTTGACCCAGGGCGATGAGCTGCAGGCAGGCGTGCAAAAGATGGTCAAAGTGTATGTCGCGGTGAAGCGCCGCCTGCAGCCCGGCGACAAGATGGCCGGGCGTCACGGCAACAAGGGTGTGGTATCGCGCATCGTGCCGGTGGAAGACATGCCATACATGGCCGATGGTACGCCGGTGGACGTGGTATTGAATCCGCTCGGCGTGCCGTCGCGGATGAACATCGGGCAGATTCTGGAGACGCACCTGGGTTGGGCGGCCAAGGGATTGGGCAAGAAGATCGATGACATGTTGCAAACCAACGCCAAGATCGCGGATGTGCGTAAATTCCTCAACAGGATATACAACCACCACAACGGCCAGACCGTCGATCTTGAAGCGTTCAGCGACGATGAGATCATCGAACTGTGCCGCAACCTGAAGAATGGCGTGCCATTTGCGACACCGGTCTTCGACGGTGCCAGCGAAGAAGAGATCAAGTATATGCTGGAACTGGCCGATCTGCCGCTATCCGGCCAGACCACGCTGCATGACGGTCGTACCGGCGAGGCCTTCGATCGCCCGGTGACGGTCGGCTACAAGCATGTGCTGAAACTGCACCACTTGGTGGACGACAAGATGCATGCGCGTTCCACTGGTCCGTACAGCCTGGTGACACAACAGCCGTTGGGCGGCAAGGCGCAGTTCGGCGGCCAGCGTTTCGGTGAGATGGAAGTCTGGGCACTGGAGGCCTATGGCGCATCCTATACCCTGCAGGAGATGCTGACCGTCAAGTCGGACGACGTATCAGGGCGCACCAAGGTTTACGAGAATATCGTCAAGGGCGATCACAAGATCGACGCCGGCATGCCGGAATCCTTCAATGTGGTTATCAAGGAGATCCGTTCCTTGGGTATAGATATGGATTTGGTACGGCACTGAAATGGGAAGTAGCAAGCGGGAAGTGGGACTTTGTTTCTCCCACCGCCTGCTCTCCACCCCCACTCACCAGATTTTAGGAGCTTGACATGAAATCATTGCTGGATTTGTTCAAACAGGTCACACAAAAAGAAGAGTTCGATGCGATCAGAATCGGTCTTGCGTCACCGGAAAAGATCCGTTCTTGGTCTTACGGCGAGGTCAAGAAGCCGGAGACCATCAACTACCGCACCTTTAAACCGGAGCGCGACGGGCTGTTCTGTGCCAAGATATTCGGGCCGGTGAAGGACTATGAGTGTCTGTGCGGCAAGTACAAACGCCTGAAGCATCGTGGTGTGATCTGCGAGAAGTGCGGCGTGGAAGTCACGCTGTCCAAGGTGCGCCGTGAACGCATGGGGCATATCGAGTTGGCCAGCCCGGTGGCACATATCTGGTTCCTGAAGTCGTTACCCTCACGCCTTGGCATGGTGCTGGACATGACTCTGCGCGATATCGAAAGGGTGCTGTATTTCGAGGCATATGTGGTCACCGAGCCCGGCATGACGCCGCTGAATCGCGGCCAGTTGTTATCGGAAGACGACTATCTTGCCAAGACCGAGGAATATGGCGACGAGTTTACCGCGATGATGGGTGCAGAGGGTGTTCGCGCGCTGTTAACCAGTCTGGACGTGGCCGGCGAGATAGAAGCGATACGCGCCGATCTGGCCGCCACCGGTTCGGAAACCAAGATCAAGAAATACGCCAAACGTCTGAAAGTGCTGGAGGCATTCAATGCGTCCGGTATCAAGCCGCAATGGATGGTGCTGGAAGTGTTGCCGGTGTTGCCCCCGGAACTGCGCCCGCTGGTTCCGCTGGATGGCGGCAGGTTCGCAACTTCCGACCTGAACGATTTGTACCGCCGCGTGATCAATCGTAACAACCGCCTGCGCCGCCTGCTGGAACTGAAGGCTCCGGACATCATCGTGCGCAACGAGAAACGCATGCTGCAAGAGGCGGTCGACTCGCTGCTGGACAATGGCCGCCGTGGCAAGGCGATGACCGGCGCGAACAAGCGCCAGCTGAAATCGCTGGCCGACATGATCAAGGGTAAGAGCGGGCGTTTCCGCCAGAACCTGCTGGGCAAGCGTGTGGACTATTCGGGCCGTTCGGTGATCGTGGTTGGCCCGCAGCTCAAACTGCATCAGTGCGGGTTGCCAAAGAAAATGGCACTCGAGTTGTTCAAGCCGTTCATTTTCAGCCGGCTCGAAGCGATGGGCCTGGCGACGACCATCAAGGCCAGCAAGCGCATGGTCGAGGCCGAGGAGCCGATCGTATGGGATATTCTCGAGGAAGTGATCCGCGAGCATCCGGTACTGCTGAACCGTGCGCCAACCCTGCACCGTCTCGGCATTCAGGCATTCGAGCCCCTGCTGATCGAAGGCAAGGCGATCCAGCTGCATCCGCTGGTGTGTTCCGCGTTCAACGCCGACTTCGACGGCGACCAGATGGCAGTGCACGTACCTTTGTCGCTGGAAGCGCAAATGGAAGCGCGTACCCTGATGCTGGCTTCCAACAACGTCTTGTCTCCCGCGAACGGCGAGCCGATCATCGTTCCGTCGCAAGATATCGTGCTGGGTTTGTATTACATGACCCGCGAAAAGATCGGTGCACTGGGCGAGGGCTCGATGTTCGCCAATATCGCCGAGGTATCGCGCGCTTACGAGTCGCGAGAAGTCGAGTTGCAGGCCAAGGTGGTGGTGCGTCTTAAGGAAACCCACAAGGATGAAACGGGGCAGCCGGTGGAAAAGCGGGTTCGCTATGAAACGACGGTGGGCCGTGCACTGCTGTCCGAGGTGTTGCCGGCTGGCCTGCCATTCGCCCTGATCAACAAGGCACTCAAGAAGAAGGAGATCTCGCGCCTGATCAACGCAAGCTTCCGGCAATGCGGACTGCGCGATACGGTGATCATGGCGGATCGGCTGATGTATACCGGCTTTACCTATGCCACGCGTGCGGGCATCTCGATTTGCGTGGACGATATGCTGATGTCGCCGAAAAAGAACGACCTGATCAGCGCGGCAGAAAAGGAAGTGCATGAAATCCACACTCAGTACACTTCCGGCCTGGTGACTGACGGCGAACGTTACAACAAGGTGGTAGATATCTGGGGTCGTACCGGTGACCAGGTCGCCAAAGCGATGATGGAGCAACTGGGCAGCGAGCCGGTGATCGACCGTGTCAGCGGACAGCCGCGCATGGAGAAGGGCAAGCCGGTGATGCAGGAGTCGTTCAATTCCATCTATATGATGGCCGATTCCGGTGCGCGCGGTTCAGCGGCGCAGATCCGCCAGCTGGCCGGAATGCGCGGCCTGATGGCCAAGCCGGACGGCTCGATCATCGAGACTCCGATTACCGCGAATTTCCGCGAGGGACTGAACATGCTGCAGTACTTCATCTCCACGCACGGTGCGCGCAAGGGTCTGGCGGATACCGCATTGAAGACTGCGAACTCCGGCTATCTGACACGCCGCCTGGTTGATGTCACGCAAGACCTGGTGGTGATCGAAGAGGATTGCGGTACTGAGAATGGCACTGCGATGAGAGCCATCGTGGAGGGTGGCGAAGTCATCGAGGCGTTGCGTGAGCGCATTCTCGGCCGTGTTGTCAGCGCCGATGTGGTCAATCCTGATACTGCCGAAACACTTTATGAGGCAGGTGTTCTGCTCGATGAAGCGGCAGTGGAGCGTATCGAAGCCCTGGGTATCGATGAAGTGCGCGTGCGTACCCCGCTGAATTGTGAGACGCGCTTTGGTTTGTGCGCCAAGTGTTACGGCCGCGACCTGGGTCGTGGCGGCATGATCAATGTGGGCGAGGCGGTGGGGGTGATTGCCGCCCAATCCATCGGTGAACCGGGTACCCAATTGACCATGCGTACCTTCCATATCGGCGGCGCGGCCTCGCGCACTGTCGTGGCCAGCCAGGTGGAGAGCAAATCCAACGGTGTGCTGAAATACAGTCCCAACATGCGCGTAGTGACCACTGTGCGTGGCGAGGTGATTGTCGTGGCACGCAGCGCCGAGGTGATCATCACCGACGATCATGGTCGTGAGCGCGAACGCCACAAGGTTCCTTATGGCGCGACCCTGTCGGTCAAGCAGGGGGATGCAGTGCGTGCCGGCGTGGCTCTGGCGACTTGGGACCCGCATACCCGCCCGATCGTTACGGAGTATGCCGGCAGGGTAAGTTTCCAGAATGTCGAGGAGGGTGCGACGGTAGCCAAGCAGATCGATGAAGTGACCGGCCTGTCTACACTGGTGGTGATTGACCCGAAACGATCCGCCGCGCAAAGCAAGGGCGTGCGCCCGACAGTTCGCCTGATTGACGATGACGGCCATGAGGTCAAGCTGGCCGGAACCGATACGTCGGTCAGTGTGACGTTCCAGACGGGTTCGATTATCACCGTCGAAGACGGACAGCACGTGGGGGTTGGTGATGTGCTGGCGCGCATCCCGCAGGAAAGCAGCAAGACGCGCGACATTACAGGCGGTTTGCCGCGCGTGGCAGAGTTGTTCGAGGCGCGCGTTCCAAAGGATGCCGGCATGCTGGCCGAGGTGACCGGTACGGTCTCCTTCGGCAAGGATACCAAGGGTAAGCAGCGTCTGGTGATCACCGACGTGGATGGTGTTGCCCATGAATTCCTGATCTCCAAGGAAAAGCATGTGCTGGCACACGACGGCCAGGTGGTGAACCGCGGCGAAATGATCGTGGACGGCCCGGCAGACCCGCACGACATCCTGCGGCTGCTGGGGGTGGATGAGCTGGCGCGCTATATTACCGACGAAGTGCAGGATGTGTACCGTTTGCAGGGCGTGAAGATCAGCGACAAGCATATCGAAGTGATCGTGCGCCAAATGCTGCGCCGCGTACAGATCAACGATGTGGGTGATACTCGTTTCATCATGGGAGAGCAGGTGGAACGCGCCGACGTGCTCGAGGAGAACGAACGTATGACCTCCGAAGGCAAGAGGCCGGCAACTTTCGATTACATGCTGCTGGGTATCACCAAGGCTTCGTTGTCCACCGATTCGTTTATTTCTGCAGCATCCTTCCAGGAAACTACGCGCGTGTTGACCGAAGCGGCCATCATGGGTAAGAGGGATGACCTGCGCGGGCTGAAGGAGAATGTGATTGTGGGCCGTTTGATTCCGGCAGGTACAGGATTGGCCTATCACAACACGCGACGTAAACAGCGCTTGGGTATCGATGCCGCAGAAGGGCGTGAGCTGCAGGTTGGGGATGAGGTGGTGTCTGGCGAATTGCTTGACACCCCTAGTGTTTCTCAATAGAATTCGCAACCTTTTTTCCGTCGCAGCGGATGATTCGTCAAGTCATGCTGCGGCGGTATGTTTTTTATCGATATGATTTTTAACGAGATTTAAGAATTTTTTTGGGGTGTACAGAGATGCCGACTATCAACCAGTTGATCCGCAAGCCGCGTGTTGCAATCGTAGAGAAGAGCAAAGTTCCTGCTTTGGCGGGTTCTCCGCAGAAGCGCGGGGTATGCACCCGTGTGTATACCACGACACCGAAGAAGCCCAACTCCGCATTGCGTAAAGTGGCCAAGGTTCGCCTGACCAATGGTTTCGAGGTGATCAGCTACATCGGTGGTGAAGGCCACAACCTGCAGGAGCACTCGGTAGTGTTGCTGCGCGGCGGCCGTGTAAAGGATTTGCCGGGTGTGCGTTATCACATGGTGCGGGGCAGCCTGGATACGGCCGGCGTGAAAGACCGTAAGCAGGCACGCTCCAAGTACGGCGCAAAACGCGCCAAGAAGGCGTAATTTCAAGCAACTCATTTCGAGCCAAAATAAACCGAGGTAGCTATGCCAAGACGTAGAGAAGTCCCCAAACGCGAAGTCCTGCCAGACCCGAAGTTCGGCAATCAGGATTTGTCCAAGTTCGTGAACGTATTGATGACTGCCGGTAAGAAGTCGGTTGCCGAGCGCATTTTGTACGGCGCGCTGGAGCAAATCGGCAAGAAAACCGGGAGGGATGCGGTCGAAGTGTTCAATCTGGCATTGAATAACGCCAAGCCGCAGGTGGAAGTGAAGAGCCGACGCGTTGGCGGTGCAAATTATCAGGTGCCAGTCGAAGTGCGCCCCTCCAGGCGTATGGCGTTGTCGATGCGCTGGTTGCGCGAGGCAGCACGCAAGCGCGGTGAGAAATCCATGGGTATGCGTCTGGCTGGCGAGTTGATCGATGCATCTGAAGGTCGTGGCGGTGCGGTGAAAAAGCGTGAGGAAGTGCACCGTATGGCCGAGGCGAACAAGGCTTTCTCGCATTTCCGCTTTTAATAATCGGAGCATCGCAGTTTAACCAGAATATAGTTAGGTACACACCGTGGCACGTAAAACCCCTATTGACCGTTACCGTAACATCGGCATCAGCGCGCATATCGATGCGGGCAAGACAACGACGACCGAGCGTATCCTTTATTACACCGGGGTGAACCACAAGATCGGCGAAGTGCATGATGGTGCGGCCACCATGGACTGGATGGAGCAGGAGCAGGAGCGCGGCATCACCATTACTTCGGCTGCGACCACCTGTTTTTGGAAGGGTATGGACATGTCCTTTCCGGAGCATCGCTTCAATATTATCGATACACCGGGGCACGTTGACTTCACCATCGAGGTGGAGCGTTCCATGCGTGTGCTGGACGGCGCCTGTATGGTGTATTGTGCAGTAGGTGGAGTGCAGCCTCAATCCGAGACGGTTTGGCGTCAGGCCAACAAGTACAAGGTGCCGCGCCTGGCATTTGTTAACAAGATGGATCGTACCGGGGCCAACTTCTTCAAGGTGGTTGAGCAGATGGAGACCCGCCTGAGGGCTCGCCCGATTCCTCTTGTGATTCCTATCGGTGCGGAAGAGGGATTTACTGGCGTTGTGGATCTGATCAAGATGAGAGCTATCATCTGGGATGAGGCATCCCAGGGTATGAAGTTCGAGTATCAGGGAATTCCGGCTGAATTAGTGGCGAGCGCCAATGAGTGGCGCGCAAAGATGGTCGAGACAGCCGCCGAAGCCTCCGAGGATCTGATGAATCAGTATCTCGAGAATGGCGATCTGACCGAAGAGCAAATCATTCTTGGCATTCGCACTCGTACCATCGCCTGTGAAATTCAGCCGATGTTGTGCGGCTCTGCTTTCAAGAACAAAGGTGTGCAGCGCATGCTGGATGCGGTGATTATGTTCTTGCCATCGCCGGTGGATATCCCGGATGTGAAGGGCGAGAGCGAAGCAGGCGAGCCGATTACCCGCAAGGCAGACGACGGCGAGAGTTTCTCTGCGCTGGCGTTCAAGCTGATGACCGATCCATTCGTTGGGCAACTGACCTTTGTGCGCGTCTATTCGGGTGTGTTGAAGAAGGGTGATACGGTTTACAACCCGGTCAGGGGCAAGAAAGAACGTATCGGCCGTATCGTGCAGATGCATGCGAACAATCGTGTAGAGGTTGATGAGATCCTGGCGGGTGATATCGCCGCCTGTATCGGTTTGAAAGATGTAACTACGGGTGAATCGCTGTGTGATGTGAATAAGCCAATCATTCTTGAGCGCATGGTGTTCCCGGAGCCGGTGATTCACGTTGCGGTCGAGCCGAAGACCAAGGTTGACCAGGAAAAGATGGGTATTGCGCTGGGTCGTTTGGCGGCAGAAGATCCTTCGTTTCGTGTGCGTACCGATGAAGAATCCGGTCAGACGATCATGTCCGGCATGGGCGAGTTACACTTGGAAATCCTGGTTGACCGCATGAAGCGTGAGTTCGGTGTGGATGCCAACGTTGGTGCGCCACAGGTGGCTTACCGCGAAGCGATCAGGAAGCCGGTCGAAATCGAAGGAAAGTTCGTCAAACAGTCCGGTGGCCGCGGTCAGTATGGTCACGTTTGGATCAAGATGGAGCCGAACGAAGCGGGTAAAGGTTTCGAATTCGTCGATGCGATCAAGGGTGGCACGGTTCCCCGCGAATATATTCCTGCGGTCGAAAAAGGTTTGCGCGAAACGCTGCCGAATGGTGTGCTGGCTGGCTTTCCGGTAGTTGACGTCAAGGTGACCTTGTTCGATGGTTCCTACCACGATGTGGACTCCAATGAAAACGCTTTCAAGATGGCGGCTTCAATGGCATTCAAGGACGGGATGCGCAAAGCCAGCCCGGTGCTGCTCGAGCCGATGATGTCGGTCGAAGTGGAGACGCCTGAAGACTATGCAGGTACGGTGATGGGTGATTTGTCCTCGCGCCGCGGTATGGTGCAGGGCATGGATGACATGATGGGTGGCGGGAAAACCATCAAGGCCGAAGTGCCATTGTCCGAAATGTTTGGCTATTCCACCTCGTTACGTTCCGCTACACAGGGTCGTGCGACTTATACGATGGAGTTCAAGCATTATTCCGAAGCGCCGAAGAATGTTACTGAAGCAATCATGAGCAAGAAATAACTTTATAAATTCAAGAGTATCAATAACTATCAGGTTTAAGGGGCGATTATCATGGCAAAGAGCAAATTTGAACGTACGAAGCCGCACGTGAACGTTGGCACGATTGGGCACGTGGATCATGGCAAGACCACACTGACGGCGGCGATCACCACTGTCTTGTCGAAGAAGTTCGGCGGCGAAGCCAAGGC
>JBGARW010000059.1:0-6701 GCA_044230015.1 Gallionella sp.
GCATGCGCCTTGGTGGAGCAGAAGAAAATGGTTTTGCCGGGTAACACGCCATTGGCATCCTTGATGCACTCTTCCATGAACTCCCTGACGATCAGGGTGTTGGTGCCCTTGTTGATGACTTGCTTCTCAAGTTGCGAACCTTCGAAGTTGATTTCCTCAACTTCTTTGCCTTGCAGGATGAGTTTCTTCTGGTCTTCCAGCGAGATTGTGCGCTTGCTGATGCCCTCCATCTGGAACTTGGTCTGTATCTTCATGACCTGAAAGTTGCAGAGATACGGCGGCACGTTGTTCACCGCCTCCTCGAAGGTATAGGCAAAGGTTGGTAGTCCGTCTTCGCAATGAAAAAGCTGGAAAGTATTGTGATCGATGATGTCGGTAGGAGTGGCCGTCAAACCGAGTGTGATGGTTTTGAAGTAGTCGAGCACTTCGCCATAGGTGTTGTAGATGGAGCGGTGGCTTTCATCGACCACGATGAAGTCAAAAAAGTGCGGTGACAAGTGCTGAGATTCATCCCGGATGATGTTGAGCATCGTCGGGTAAGTGGCGACATATACGCGGCGGTCCTTGGCCAGCAGCTTTTCGCCTGCATTGGGCCAGCGCGGTTCGTTGGGAAGGTGCTCCTTGAATGCTGCCAATGCCTGTTCGCGCAACGCGATGCGGTCGACCAGGAACAACACCTTTTCGGCATGACCTGCACGCATCAACGCATCCACCATGGCGATACAGGTGCGTGTCTTGCCGGTACCGGTGGCCATCACCAGCAGGAAATCGCGCTTTTTCTGCCCGATGCCTTCAAGCACCGAACGGATGGCGCGTATCTGGTAGTCGCGCCCGGCAATGGATGTGTTGATGAACTCCTGTGTCAGCGGCTTACGGTTGCGGCGGATGTACTGAAAGCGCTCCAGGTCGTCGCGGGTCGGAAAGCCCACTATCTTGCGTGGCGGGTAATTTTCCAAGTCCCAGAAATAGGTTTCGTGCCCGTTGGTGTAAAAGCAAAATGGCAGTTCGCCGCCGAGTTGCTTTTGAATGTTGTAGCAATACTGTTTGGCTTGCTCACGTCCGATGGCGGCATCCCGGCTGGATTTTTTCGCCTCCACTACGGCAAGTGGTTTGCGGTCTTTGCCCAGCAGGACGTAGTCGCCGAACTGATGGCCTTCATATTTGGTGCGCGGCTCTGCAACACCATCGGGCAGGCTAGTCAGAATGTCGAACTCCTCGACAACTTGCGTCGGGTCTTTGACGTTCCAGCCGGACGCACCAAGCTGGGCATCAATCAACTCGGCACGTGTTTGAGCCTCTGTTATGGCCATGCGTTAGTTCCCCTTTTCCCTGCACCGCTTATGCTGCGATTCTCGGCGAATACTAAAGGGTAATGGATTGATGCGCCAGCGAATGAAGTGGGTTTGAAGTGATGCTTACGCAAGCTTATCCGTTTTTGAACGCATAGGTAAGAACAAGGTAAGACGCCTCCGAGTTTCAACATGAGACACGGCGCGGAGCTAACAGGATAACCGCCTTACATCGGCTTTGATGCTGCGAGCGGACGCACAAAGGTGTTAGCTGAAAGGGCAGCAAAGGCCGAGGAGGGACGGTCGAGCCGCACATTCTGATCCTCTGCTTCGGGTCGGCAACCGAACCCCATGACCGTCTGGTTCTGGGCAGCAAAAAGGGGGATGGCTGATACCTGCCACTCCCTGCACCGCATCAGGCAGGTATGCCCGGCTCAGACCACCAGTTCGGTGAAGTCGGGGATGGCGATCATGGTTTGAATATCTCTTCACCCTCTCCCTCTTCCTTCGAGGGAGAGGGGATGAGAGGTGCAGATGAGTCACGGAAGCACGGATCAGGTCTGCGCCCAGGGCAGGCCATCGAAGCGCCAGCCGTTGTGCGAGTTGCGGTGGTGCTGCTCGTCGAGGTCGCCTTCGAACCCGTGCTCGACGTTGTAGATGTCCTGCATCCCGGCTTTTTCCAGTGCCATCCCGGCATCGGCCGAGCGGCGCCCGGAGCGGCAGATGAGCACGACCGGACGATTGACGCTGGCAGCCTTGCGCACGTGCGAAACGAACATCGGGTTGATCTCCCATTCCGGTCCGTCCACCCAGGGAATATGAATGGAGCCGCGCGGATGACCGACGAACATGTATTCCATCTCGCTGCGCACGTCGATGAATACCGCTTCCGGATTGGCTTGCAGGAAATCGTAGGATTCCTTGGGGGTAAGGTGTTGCATGGTCGCTCCCTTCTTGATCTGTTCTTGATGCGGGAATTATAGCCCCATCACTTCCCCGCCAGGTCCTGCAATTTCTTCGGCTGGATGACGTGCCCGCCTAGCCCCGCTTGTTTGGTGCTGAGCGTAACCTACGGCGGCGCTCCGATTCCAGGTTACTGCAGTGTTCGTATTTCGAAATTCATCCGCTCCAGATCGCCGAGGATCCAGGTCGGGACGGCATCCACACCGGGCGCGTCGATACCCGCGACCGACCCCGGGTTGACCAGCCAGCATTGCCCGCCGCTGATGTCGGCCTGCCTGCCGACATGTGCGGTATGGCTGTGGCCGTAGCAGACCAGGTCGTAGTCGCCGGTACAGGCGAAGGCGCGCCCATGGTGCGGCATGTGGGTGACGAATATCCTGCGCCCGCCGAGTTGCAGCGCGGCTTCCTGGCCGTGGTAGGTGAACAGGCCGCCGGTCTTTTCCATCATGCGGTACAGCGCCGCGACATCGCCGATATTGTTGCCATGCACCGCATGGACAGGTATGCCGAGGCCGAGGGAAGCGCGCAAGGTATTGACACCGATCAGGTCGCCGCAATGGATGACGGCTTGCGCCCCGGAAGCCTGCGCCTCCATGATCGCCGCCACGAGTGGAGGGGAGCGGTCATGGCTGTCGGAAACGATACAGATCTTCATGTCTTTGTTATCGCGGAGGTCCCGTGGCATTAGACAGAATCCGCAGGCAGGGTGTCTATAATCACATCGGGTAGGTCGGCGCATAACTCTAACGGGTTGGCATGGTAGAATCCGGGCGGCTTTTCCTGATGTTTGCGTTTATTGGTCATCCGTTGATCTGCGCGAACGGCCCGGTTTGTCGGGATGCCCGACATCTCCCCCGCAAGAGTCCGGGCTTCGACAGAGGATGCGCATTTTCCAGGCGTGCTCGATGTGACCTTATTGCTGGATGCCATGAATAGAAAAATGGATTGGTCTGACAAGCCGGACGACACAGCGTTCTTCTGGACGCGCGACCCGGAGCTCGCGCTTCCCTGCAAGGACGGCGGGGCAGCCCGCTGCACGCCGCAGGAACCCCGCGCCGGCGACCTCAATACGTTGCTGAACAACTATCTGGATACCGCCATAGGACTCGTCCATGCCAAGGCCGGTGTGATACGCGTCCTCCTGCCGGATGAGCAGACCCTGCAGGTCATCAGCTCCGTCGGGCTGACCTGCGAGGAACTGGAGGCCGAACGCATCGTGGAACTGGCCTGCGAGGAGTGCGGCAAAGGCGCGTTCATGCGCGGGATCTGCGCCACCGATGTCGATGCCTGCGAAACGCGCCACGGCAGCCAGCCGCACCGGCAGTTCCGCTCGGTGATCTCCATCCCGCTGAAAGGCCGCAGCCCGCCGGAACCGCTGCTCGGCGTCTTCTCCCTGTTCTTCGATGCGCCGCAGTCCCCTTCAGGCAATGCGGCGAACATGGCCATGGCCTTTGCCGGCCTGCTGGGCGCCCTGATCGAGCACATCAAGTCGCACCGCGAGATAAAGCGCGCGGAGTTGCTGATGGAACGGCAAGCCATCGCCAACGAGATCCACGACTCTCTGGCGCAGACGCTGAACTATGCGCGCATGAACACCGCGCTGCTGGGCGATGCGGTGCGCAACAATAACGCGACGATGGCGGCCAGATACGCGGGCGACATCGACGAGGCGCTGGAGATCGGCCAGAAAGCGGTGCGCACGCTGATCACCGACTTCCGCAGCGAGATGGACCCGGCGGGATTGCCGCACGCGCTGCGGACCCTGACCGAACAGATCCGCAGGCAGCACGGCATCGCGCTCGATTGCACCATCCGCGTCGCCGATCTCGACCTGCCGCTGGAACACGAGATTCAGGCTTATTACATCGTGCGCGAGGCGCTTTACAATATCGTCAAGCATTCCAACGCGAGCCACGCGCGCCTGATCGTCGACCATCTCTGCGGTTACTATGTGTTCGTGGTGGAAGACAACGGCGCCGGGACGTTCTCGCCGGTGGAAGGGCATTACGGGATCATCATCATGCGCGAACGCGCGCAACGCATCGGGGGGGAGATCAAAGTGGAAAGCACCAGAGGACTGGGAACCTGCATACAGCTGTTTTTCCCCGAACCGGGAACCAACTGAGGGACGGTACATGGCCGAAGAACTGAAAATCGTGCTGGTGGACGACCAGAGCCTGTGCCGGCGCGGATTGAGCGAGCTGCTCACGAACTGCTACGGCTTCAAGGTGCTGGGGGCGGTGGGCACCCTCGACGAGCTGCGCCCCCTGCTGAACGAGCAGCCCGACCTGCTGGTCATCGACCTGCGCATGAAGCCCCTGGACGGCCTTTCGATGCTGGAGCAGTTGCGCAAGGAGGGTTGCATCACGCCCGCCGTGATGCTGACCATGAGCGATTCGGAAGTGGACCTGGGGAATGCGATGCGCGCCGGGGTGCGCGGCTATCTGCTCAAGGACATGGCGCCCGAAGACGTCGTCGACGCGATCCGCCGCGTGGCTGCCGGCGAGCTGGTGGTCGCGCCGACCATGACGGTCAAGATGATCGAGATGCTGCGCGGCGACCAGCCCGGACAGGAAGAGAAAAACTCGCTCAAGCTGCTCACCAACCGCGAGCGCGAGATATTGCAGTTGTTGTCGCGCGGCGAGAGCAACAAAGCCATCGCCCAGACACTGCATATCAGCTGCGACACGGTGAAGCAGCATGTTCGCCACATATTGAACAAGCTCAACCTGTCTTCACGGGTGAAGGCTGCCGTCCTGTTCGCCAAGGAGCAGGGCGCGGAAGGCGACGAAGAAGCATCGCGCGGCTGACCTCCGCCCGCGCTTACCTGCCGATACCCCCCTGCTGCGCCCCATGCAAGGCTGCCGCGACATCCTGCGGCGTGTCCAGATCGAAGAAACTGCGCAGGTGCGGATCGGCTTCCCGCATCCCGGCTTCGTCCACATAGCGCACATCCAGCTGTTTCAATATGTCACGCAGACTTTTTTGCCGCGCCGCCAGGCTGGCGCGCAGCGGCGCGAGGCAACCGGCCGCATAGAATGCCGCCAGCGGCTGGGGATGCCCGTGCACGACCGGCACGACCGCCTGATGCCGCAAACGGTAGCCGGCAAGCAGCTCGACCGCTTCCGGCACGATGAAAGGCATGTCGCAGGCTATGACGAACGCCCACGGCGTGGTGATATGGCCCAGCCCGGCGACCAGCCCGGCCAGCGGGCCTCCATCGGGCTGCGCGTCGCAGACCTGCGGCAGGTCTATCCCGGCGCGCGGCTGGCGCACGCTGACGATCACCTGCGGGAACAGCCGTTGCATGGTCGTCATTACGCTTTGCAGGAGCGTTCGCCCGTCGAGCAGCAGGTTCGCCTTGTCGCACCCCATGCGCCGCGAGTCGCCGCCTGCCATGACTATCGCGGTGCAGTCCGTGATCATTTTCGGTCGAGCATGAATTGCGCGATGGCCGCGATGTCTTCCAGGCCGAAATGCGGCAACTGCGGGTAGACCTCGTCCATGTCGGTGACGATGGCGATCAGCCCGTCCTCGACCCGGCAGCGCGGCGGCCTGGCGCATGCGCGGCGCAGCACCTCGATCTTGGGCGTGGCGCATTGCGAGAACCCCTCCGCCAGCACCAGGTCGGCCTCGCCGAGGAAACGCTGCGCCAGTTGCTCCGGCTCGCGCCGGTCGACCGCATCTGCGACCAGTTGCAGTTCGTCGGGCGCCACCAGCATGCTCATCACCGCGCCGGCCTGCTTGTAGCGGTAGCTGTCCTTGCCGGGGGTATCGAGCACCACCTGGTGATGCGCATGCTTGATGGTCGCCACGCGCAGCCCCCGGCCGCCCAGTTCGCGCAGCAACTTCTCGACCAGCGTGGTCTTGCCGCAACCGGAATGTCCGACGATGGCGAATACGTGCGTCATGGATGAGCGTCCCCTTCCGGATCGTCGCTGTCCGATCCCGGCGATGCCGTGTTGCCGCAGGCTTTATCCATCTGGATGCCCGGCCGGTCTATGGCGGCGAACGACCGCAGGCACAGCAGGCCGGGTCCCTGCCCAATACGCTGCACAGGATGCGCATATCCAGCGCATTGACCGTCAACAGCCTGCCGCTCAGACCGCGCTCCACCCCCGCCAGCAGCTTGATGGCTTCTGCCGCCTGCAGCGTGCCGATGATGCCGGCCAGCGGGGCGAACACGCCGGTGGTCGCGCAGCGCAACTCGGCGGCCTGGCTATCCTCCGGAAACAGGCAGTTGTAGCAGGGTGCATCAGGCCGGCGAAAGTCGAATACCGAGACCTGCCCGTCGAACTGGATCGCCGCCCCGGAGACCAGCGGTTTGCGCTGCATCAGGCAGGCGCGGTTGACGGCATAGCGCGTGGCGAAGTTATCGCTGCAGTCAAGCACCACATCGGCCTGCGCGACCAGATCGCGCAGTTGCGCCTCATCGGCGCGCACCGGCAG
>JBGARW010000018.1:0-29990 GCA_044230015.1 Gallionella sp.
CGCAGCATCGCGGTGTAGTGCGCGGTCTTCAACTTGTGCAGATGCCTGACGGACTCCTCGAAACCTTCGGGTTTGGCAGAACCGGTCAGGAAGTTCTCCGCGAAGTATCTGATGCGCTCCTTGCCGCCGGTCACCTTGAGCAGTTTGTCATACAGAGCCACATCCCAGTTCCAGTCGAGGCCGCTTTCCGCAAAGGCCTTGTTGAACGACTGGCGGTGTCCGTCCTCGGTATCGGCGAGCGTACCGTCCACGTCGAAGATGATGGCTTTAACGATGGGCATTCAATCGTCCGAGATCATGAGGTTGGGAGCCGTGGCGGACAGGTCGCGCAGCGATCCTTCATCCCGCGCTAGCGCAGCCCGGGGAATTTTCCCGCCATGCCGCGCATCAGTTTGGCCATGCCGCCGCCCTTGCCGAGCATCTTCATCATCTTCTGGGATTGCTCGAACTGGTTGAGCAGCTGGTTGACGTGCATCACCTGCACGCCAGCCCCGGCGGCGATGCGCCGCTTGCGCGAGGCCTTGATGACTTCCGGTTTGCTGCGCTCCTGCGGCGTCATCGAGTTGATGATGGCCTCGATGCGGCTGATCTGCTTGTCGTCCACCTTCGAGCCGGCCGCCGCCTGGCTGAACTGCGCGGGCAGCTTGTCCATCAGTGCCGACATGCCGCCCATCTTGCGCATCTGCACGATCTGCATCTTGAAATCGTTGAGGTCGAAGCCCTCGCCTTTCTTGACCTTCCTGGCGAGTTTCTCTGCCTCGGCGTGATCGACGCCGCGCTGCGCCTCTTCGATCAGCGACAGCACGTCGCCCATGCCGAGCACGCGCGAGGCCATGCGTTCCGGGTGGAAGGCCTCGAGGCCGCCGGGTTTCTCGCTCACGCCGACGAACTTGATCGGCTTGCCGGTGATGTGGCGCACCGACAGCGCGGCGCCGCCGCGCGCATCGCCGTCCAGTTTGGTGAGGATCACGCCGGTCAGCGGCAGCGCGTCGCCGAACGCCTTGGCGGTGTTCACCGCGTCCTGCCCGGTCATCGCATCGACCACGAACAGGGTTTCGATCGGCTTGAGCGCGGCGTGCAGTTGCTGTATCTCCGCCATCATCGCGGCATCGATGGCCAGGCGGCCGGCGGTGTCGACGATCAGCACGTCGTGATAGTGCCGCTTCGCATAGTCCAGTGCGGCCAGCGCGATGTCCTGTGGTTTCTGGCCGATGTCGGAGGCGAAGAAATCGATCTCCAGCTGCTGCGCCAGCATGCGCAGTTGTTCGATCGCCGCCGGGCGGTAAATGTCGCAACTGACCAGCAGCACCTTCTTCTTCTGCTGGTCGCGCAGCAGTTTGGCGAGCTTGCCGCTGGTGGTGGTCTTGCCCGCGCCCTGCAAACCGGCCATCAGGATCACGGCGGGCGGGGTGATGGCGAGGTTGAGGGCGTCGTTGTGCTCGCCCATCAGTTTGGTGAGTTCGCGGTGCACCACGCCGATCAGCGCCTGCCCCGGATTCAGGTTGCCGATGACTTCCTGTCCGAGTGCGGCCTGTTTGACCTGGGCGACGAATTCCTTGACGACGGGCAGCGCGACGTCGGCCTCGAGCAGCGCCATGCGCACTTCGCGCAGGGTGTCCTGGATGTTGCTTTCGGTGAGGCGCGCCTGGCCGCGCAGTGTCTTGATGACGCCGGAAAGGCGTTGCGTCAGGTTGTCCAGCATATGGGTATGTTATTGCGTATGGTGTAGAATCCGCGAAGTCTAAAACATCCTGACGAAAATGCCTAACATTCTGCTTTCTTTGGCCGTTTCTGCCGCCTATGGCGTGCTGGCCGCCTATTTCTGGCGGGCTCAGGCGCGCGGCGAGGGGGATGCGGTGAGTCGCGGGGCGACCGGGCATCTGGTATTGGCCCCGCTGGCCTTGCACGGTTACCTGCTCGTTCAGGGTGTGTTTGCCGATGGCGGATTCAACCTGAGCATGACCAACGCGCTGTCGCTGATCATCTGGCTGACGCTGCTGGTATATTCGGGAGCGCGTTTTTTCTACCCCATCGGCGGACTGCAGGCGCTGGTGCTGCCCTTGGCGGCGGTCGCCGTGTTGTTGCCGGAACTCTTCCCGGCGGCGCACCAGCTGGAGAACACTGGTCTGTTTGCCTTCAAGGCGCACATCGCCGCCGCGATGTTCGCCTACAGCCTGTTCACCATCGCCATGCTGCACGCGGTGCTGATCTCGCAGGTGGAAAGACGCCTGCATCACGCGACCCTGCCGCGCGTCCTGCAAAGCCTGCCGCCGCTGTTGACCATGGAGACCCTGCTGTTCCGCATGATCGCCATCGGCTTTGCGCTGTTGACGCTGACGCTGGCGTCCGGCGCGATATTTTCCGAGGAGATATTCGGCAAGGCGTGGCAGTTCAACCACAAGGTGCTGTTCGGCTTCGTGTCGTGGGGAGTGTTCGCCGTGTTGCTGTGGGGGCATTATTCCCATGGCTGGCGGGGCCGCACCGCGGTGCGCTGGACCGTGAGCGGTTTCGTGTTCCTGCTGCTGGCTTACCTGGGCACCAAGTTCGTCCTGGAAGTGCTGTTGCACCGATGAAAACCCGTTGATTTTCTATGGGTTGCAAGAAGTGCCCTAAGTGTCGTAGAATTCGCGCCCTTTGTGTTGTGCTAATAACTAAATAGGTTCTTATATATGGTCATTATTCGTCTTTCCCGTGGCGGTTCAAAGAACCGTCCGTTCTTCAATGTGGTTGTGGCAGATTCGCGCAACCGCCGCGACGGCCGTTTCATCGAGCGCGTCGGCTTCTACAATTCGGTCGCAACGGAAAATCAAGAAGCATTGCGCCTGGACTTGGCGCGCGTGTCTCATTGGCAAAGCAAGGGCGCGCAATTGAGCGAAGCCGTAGCCAAGCTGGTCAAGCGCGCCGGAGCTGCGGCGGCTTGATTTAAGGAGTGCCGTTGCCCGAGCCTGGCGAAGCAAGCTCCATGGTGATCATGGGGCGTATCGCGGCCGCGCACGGCATCCGCGGTCTGGTCAAGATACAGCCGTTCACCGAGTATCCCGACAGCCTGCTGGATTACCGGACATGGTGGGTCGGCCACGAGCAAGGCCCGTGGCGCGAGGCGGAAGTCGGGCAGTGCGAGGTGCATGGCAAGACGCTGGTCGCGCAATTGCCGGATTGCCCGGACCGGACCGCGGCCGAGAAGCTGAAGGGTTTGCTGATCGCCGTGCCGCGCAGCAGTTTGCCGGAGCAGGGTGAAGGCGAGTATTACTGGTCGGATCTGATCGGACTCGCGGTGGTGAATGAGGCGGGTGTGTCATTGGGCACGGTCTCCAACCTGCTGGAAACCGGTGCGAACGAGGTGTTGAGCGTGCAGGGTGACAGCGGCGAGATACTGATCCCGTTTGTGGCTTCGGCCATCAGGCAAGTGGACGTGAAGAACCGGACCATCAGGGTGGATTGGTCGGCGGATCACCTCAAATGATCTTTGATGTGATCACGTTGTTCCCGCAGATGTTCGATGCGCTGACGCAATACGGCATCACGCGGCGCGCGGCAGAACAGGGGAGCTATGTATTAAGGACGTGGAATCCGCGCGATTTCACGACCGACAACTACCGCACCATCGACGACCGCACCTACGGCGGCGGCCCCGGGATGGTGATGCTGGCGGAGCCGCTGGCGGGCGCGATCAACGCGGCCAGGCAGCGGCAGGCGGCCAGCGGCGTGAAGAAGAGCCGCGTGGTGTACCTGTCGCCGCAGGGCAGGTTGCTGACCCATGCGGTGGTCAGGGAACTGGTGGCGCAGCCGGAAGAAGGTTTGATCCTGCTGGCGGGACGTTATGAAGGCATCGATGAGCGCCTGATCCGCCGGTATGTGGATGAGGAGATCTCCATCGGCGACTATGTGTTGTCCGGTGGCGAGTTGGCGGCGATGGTGTTGATGGATAGTCTGGTGCGGCAACTGCCCGGTGTGCTGGGCGATGCCGAATCGGCCGAGCAGGACTCGTTCGTGCAGGGCCTGCTGGATTGTCCGCACTACACCCGCCCGGAAGTGTTTGATGGTGAAGCCGTGCCCCCGGTGCTGCTGTCCGGCAATCATGCCGAGATACAGCGTTGGCGGCTTCAGCAGTCGTTGGGCAGGACGTGGTTGCGCAGGCCGGATCTGTTGGCCGGGCGTGATTTGACAAAAGAGGAGTCTCGGCTTCTGGCTCAGTTCCAGAAGGAACAAGACCCGATAACCAAGGAGTAGCAAAGTGAACCTGATCGAAACATTGGAAAAAGAAGAAATCGCCCGTCTGGGCAAGACCATCCCGGCTTTCGCGCCCGGCGATACCGTCGTGGTCAGCGTGAACGTGGTCGAAGGCGAGCGCAAGCGCCTCCAGGCTTTCGAGGGTGTCGTGGTCGCCAAGCGCAACCGCGGCCTGAATTCCGCCTTCATCGTGCGCAAGATCTCCGCCGGCGAAGGCGTGGAGCGTACCTTCCAGACCTATTCGCCGAGCATCGCCAGCATCGAAGTGAAGCGCAAGGGTGCGGTGCGCCGCGCCAAGCTTTACTACCTGCGCGACCGCTCCGGCAAGTCGGCACGCATCAAGGAAAAGCTTACCGCCAGGTAAGCTTTCAGTGAAGGCTAACGCCTGCCTCGGCGGGCGTTATGCCGGAACTAAGAACTCGCAATCTGCGGTTAGAGCGCAGGCAGGTCTTTCAGCAATAAAAACGGGAGCGTGAGCTCCCATTTTTATTTGTGCGCTATCATCGCAGCATGAACTATCAGGCAAAACTCAAAGTGCCGTTCGGCGTGCTCGGTGTCCGTTGCACCGCAGGCGCGCTGACCGGCATCGACTTCCTGCCGGCAGGGGAGAAGCCGCAGCACGCGACCAGTGCATTCGCCCGAACTGTATGCGAGCAGTTGCAGCGCTATCTGGAAGACCCGGACGCCAAGTTCTCCGTGCCGCTTGAATTGAACGGAACCCCGCACCAGCAAAAAGTCTGGCAGGCCATGCTGTCCATCCCGCGCGGGAAGACACGTAGCTACGGCGAGCTGGCCGCCGAGCTGGGATCCTGTGCACAGGCCGTCGGCCAGGCGTGTGGCGCGAACCCGGTCCCCGTCATCGTCCCCTGCCACCGAGTGGTGGGCAAGGCGGGGCTGGGTGGATTTGCCCGCCACACGGGCGGCATTCATCTGGATATCAAGCGTTGGCTGCTGGCGCATGAACAACACTGAGCTTCTCGACGAGTTCTGCGACAACCTGTGGCTGGAAGACGGTCTGTCGCGCAACACGCTGGACAGCTACCGGCGCGACCTGATCAAATTCGCCGCATGGCTCGAACAGCAGCGTGGCCTGTCCATCCTGCAAACCACGCATGCCGACCTTCAGGGCTATCTCGCACAGCTGGTCACGGCGCAAAAGGCCAAGCCGAGCAGCACCGGGCGCGCCATCTCCAGCCTGAAGCGGTTGTTCCGCCACCTGCTCAGGCAAGGCAAGATCGACACCGACCCCACCTTGCAGATCGGCACACCCAAGCTGCCGCGCAATCTGCCCAGGAGTCTTACCGAGCAGGATGTCGAACAGCTGCTCGACGCGCCGGATACCCGGACGCCGCTGGGCCTGCGCGACCGCACCATGTTCGAGGTGCTGTACGCCACCGGCCTGCGCGTATCGGAACTGGTGACGCTGCGCGTTGCGCAGGTGAGCATGGACATGGGCGTGGTGCGCGTGATGGGCAAGGGCAGCAAGGAGCGTCTCGTGCCGCTCGGCGAAGAAGCGCTCGACTGGCTGCGCCGCTACCTTGCAGACGGGCGCGGCGTGCTGCTTGGCAAGCAGATCAGCGATGTGCTGTTCGTCACCGCCAGGGGTGAAGGCATGACGCGCCAGATGTTCTGGTACCTGATCAAGAAACACGCAAGAACAGGCGGGCTGGACAAGCCGCTGTCGCCGCACACCCTGCGCCATGCCTTCGCCACACACCTGCTGAATCACGGCGCGGACTTGCGCGTGGTGCAGATGCTATTGGGCCATACGGATATTTCCACGACGCAGATATACACGCATGTGGCGCGGGAGCGTTTGAAGCAGTTGCATCAGCAGCATCATCCGAGGGGTTGAGCAGGACCCGGATTACTCCCGGGCGGTTTTGCTTTTGATCGAATCATCGCTTCAGATTACTCAGCCTGTCCCCGCTCGATGCTGACCCCCACCATCTTGCAGTTCTTGATCGCCTGCAGCTTCGCGACGCTGACCCTGACCCACGGGGCGTTGAAGTCCTTGAGGATGATCTGCGCGAGGTGTTCGGCCAGTGTCTCCAGCAGCGAAAAATGCCCATCACCCAATACGGTCTGGATATGTTGCGCGACATCCGCATAGTCCAGTGCGTCCTGGATGTCGTCGGTCTGGCAGGCGCGGCTGTGGGGCAGGGCGATGTCGAGGTCGATCTGCAGGGTCTGCGGCATGCGCTTCTCCCATTCGTACACGCCGATGAGGGTGGTGACCTTGAGTTCGCGCAGAAAGATGATGTCCATGCTAATAACCTGCTGTGCCGTTCGATTGCGTTGTTGCGTGTTCGCTCATTCCCCGCCTATCTGTCCGATATGCCTTCGTCATTCGCCGTGCGGCGCCTGTGGCACTTGAGCGGTTCGTGACGGTTATCAGAGGCATGGCGGTACGCGTTAATTGGTAGCCTGCACATATTGGCGTAAAATCCGCTGCTCGTATTTTAAGGTATTTCAGATGATGCCCCTGATTTTTGTAGTTGCCGCCTACCTGCTGGGTTCCGTTTCGTTCGCGGTTCTGATGAGCAGGGCGTTCGGCCTGCCCGACCCGCGCAGTTACGGTTCGGGCAATCCCGGCGCGACCAACGTGCTGCGCAGCGGCAAAAAGGCGGCTGCGGTGCTGACGCTGCTCGGCGACGCGGCGAAGGGCTGGCTGGCGGTGTTCGCGGCGATGCAGTTCGCGCCGCGCGATGATAACTACCCGGTGACGGTCGCGGCGGTGGCGATCGCGGTGTTCCTCGGTCATGTCTTTCCGGTGTTCCTGCGCTTCCAGGGCGGCAAGGGCGTGGCGACGGCGCTGGGCGTGTTGCTGGCGCTGGATATCTGGCTAGGGCTGGGTGCGCTGGCGATCTGGTTGCTGATGGCAGTGCTGTTCCGCTTCTCGTCGCTGGCCGCGTTGACTGCTGCCGCCGGTGCGCCGATCTACACGCTGGTGCTGGGCTTGCCGCGTGAATGGGTACTGGCAACCGGCATCATCCTGGTGCTGCTGGTCTGGCGGCACAATAAGAATATCCGCAACCTGCTGGCGGGGAAGGAGCCGCGTATCGGCAGTCGCGATGCGGCTTCCGCTACTGAGGATAAAACAGCACCAGGCGATAACCGGTCGGCCTGATATCAGCGGTGCTGAGGTACAGCCTCACGCTGATCTCGTGATTGGGCAGCAGGCCGGCCTGTTCGTTCTCCAGTGGCGGCAGATAATCCTTCGGTCTGAAGATGCGGCGCGCCAGCGGCTTGTCCTGGGTATCGTTGAGCGTGAGTTCCAGATGGGGGAAAGCTTGCGGGTATGGCGCGCGGTTGTGCAGCAGGGCGTTCAGGGTGATCTGGTTCGCGTGCGCGGGGTCGGCCTCGAGGTCGGATGACTCGATGCTCATCAGGTCGGCTCTTTGCGGCAGCGGCACGCTGCATCCCAGTAGTTTGCAATAGCCGGTCAGGACGGGTTTCAGGCGGGGCTGGCGTGCGGCGAGGTCGATGCGGAAGAAATGGACGGCCTGCGCGAGCAGCAACAGCAGCAACAGGAATGCGGCAATCGCCCACGGCCATTTGCGGCGTTCTGACCGGGGTGGGCGGACGCCTTCATCATCCTGCACGATGGAGACCTGTTCGGCCAGCGTCATGGGTTGTGCAACAGGCGCATCGGCGGCGGGCTGGTTGGGATCCGGCAGATCGCCGCGCATGATCTCCTCGGCTGCATCGCCTGTGAACGGAAGCTCCTCGGTCGAGCCCGTTCCTTCAATGGATGCGTTCTCCCCGGCGACCGGCACGGCTTCGCCGGCGTACGGTCCACCCGGTATCGGTAATTCAAGTTGCGGGCTGGGCTGGTCTGGAATATAGCCGGGGCGGGCGTCGAAGGCTTGCAGGCAATGCCCGCAGCGCACCATGCCGTGATGCGCTTCCAGTTGCTCCCCGGCGATCTTGAAGCGCGTGTCGCAATGTGGGCAGAGTGTCGTTCCGTCCATTGTGGTCAGCGCTTCGTTCCCGACAGGCACGCCCAGCCTTCCTCGAAGACCGGGGTATCCAGATTGAACCATTGCCGGTAGATGTTCATCACGTCTTGCGCCTGCTCCTGAAGGATGCCGGACAGTACGATCCGCCCGCCTTGCCGCGTCGCGTTCGCCAGCAAAGGAGCGAGCATGCGCAGCGGGTTGGTCAGGATGTTCGCCACCACCAGATCATGACTCTCTTGCGGGGCGTCGTCGGGTTGATAAAACCGCGCGTTCCCGACCCGGTTCGCGGCGGCGTTGTCACGGCTGGAACTCACCGCCTGCGAGTCTACATCAACACCGACGGCGCGTGCAGCCCCCAGCTTGAGCGCAGCGATGGCGAGGATGCCGGAGCCGCAGCCGTAGTCCAGCACCGACTCGCCGCCTTGCAGGTTGTCGTCCAGCCAGCGCAGGCACAGCCGCGTGGTGGGGTGGCTGCCGGTGCCGAAGGCGAGGCCGGGGTCGAGCACGATGTTGACGGCATCCGGGTCGCCGGGAGTATGCCAGGTCGGCACGATCCACAGCCGCGCCGAGATCCGGATCGGCTCGAACTGCGACTGGGTGAGGCGCACCCAGTCGTTGTCGGCCAGGGTTTCGATGCGGTATCGGGGAGGTTGTTCGAGGCCGATGCTGCCGGCGGCTTTGCGCAGGATCGCAACGACATCGCGGTCGTCGTCGAACAGTGCGCTGACGCGGTTGTGCTGCCATATGCCGGGCGGCGCTTCACCCGGTTCGCCGAAGATCGCCTGTTCGTCGGGTGTGCCGGCATCGGCATCCAGCAAGTCTACCGATAGCGCGCCGAGTTCCAGCAGCGCTTCACTCAGGGCCTCGGCATGTCCAGCGTCTGTGTCAACGACGAGGCTCAGCCACGGCATTGCTTATTTGCCCTTGGTGCGTTCGGCCAGCCGCTCTTCCAGATAATGGATGCTGGTCCCGCCGCGCATGAAGGCGCCATCCTGCAGCAACTCCCGATGTAGTTCGATATTGGTGTCTATGCCTTCCACCGCCATTTCCGACAGGGCAGTGCGCATCCGTGCCATGGCCTGATCGCGCGTATCCCCGTAGGCAATGATCTTGCCGATCATCGAGTCGTAATGCGGCGGCACGAAATAGTTGTTGTAGGCATGCGAATCCACGCGGATCCCCGGGCCGCCCGGGGCGTGCCAGGAGGTGATGCGTCCGGGCGAAGGGGTGAACTTGTAAGGGTGCTCGGCATTGATGCGGCATTCGATGGCATGCCCCCTGAATTGGATGTCGCGCTGCCTGAACGGCAGTTTCTCCCCGGCGGCGATGAGGATCTGCTGTTGCACGATGTCGATGCCGGTGATCATCTCCGTGACGGGATGCTCCACCTGCACCCGGGTATTCATTTCGATGAAGAAGAATTCCCCGTTCTCGTACAGGAACTCGAATGTCCCCGCGCCGCGATAGCCTATCTTGCGGCATGCCTCGGCACAGCGTTCGCCGATCTTGTTGCGCAGGCGCAGGTTGAGCAGCGGGGCCGGGGCTTCCTCGATGATCTTCTGGTGGCGGCGCTGCATCGAACAGTCGCGTTCGCCCAGATAAACCGCGTTGCCGTGCTGGTCGGCCAGCACCTGGAACTCGATGTGGCGCGGGTTCTCCAGGAACTTCTCCATGTACACCATGGGGTTGTTGAAAGCGGCCTGTGCCTCTGTCCTGGTCATGGTCACCGCATTCAGCAGCGCCGCCTCGGTATGTACCACGCGCATCCCGCGCCCGCCGCCGCCGCCGGATGCCTTGATGATGACCGGGTAACCGATGCTGCGCGCGATCTTGATGATTTCGGCGGGGTTGTCGGGCAATGCGCCGTCGACGCCCGGGACGCATGGCACGCCCGCTTTCTTCATCGCGTTCTTCGCGGAAACCTTGTCACCCATCAGGCGGATCGTTTCGGCGCGCGGGCCGATGAACACGAAGCCGCATTTTTCGACACGCTCGGAAAAGTCGGCGTTTTCCGACAGGAAGCCGTAGCCGGGGTGGATGGCCTGCGCATCGGTGACTTCCGCCGCGCTGATGATGGCGGGGATGTTCAGATAGCTTTGCGAAGAGGGCGCCGGGCCGATGCAGACCGATTCATCTGCCAGCCTCACATACTTGGCCTCGGCATCCGCCTCGGAATGTACCACGACGGTCTTGATGCCCAGCTCGCGGCAGGCACGCTGGATGCGCAACGCTATCTCACCGCGGTTGGCGATCAGTATCTTTTCAAACATTTGCCACCTCCACGGTGAAACAGCGTTTGAGGCTTTCAGCCGCAGTGCGGTCTGGCCGCACTGCCGCACCGTCTGCCGGCGACCGGTCACCGCGATTGGCGGTCAGGGTTCTTTCAAACATTGTTTTGGCTCCAAGCCCGGGCGCGGCGCAAAGGCACGCGCCCAGAATTAACCGATAACGAATAATGGCTGGCCGAACTCCACCGGCTGGCCATTTTGGCTATGGCCGCAGCTAAGCTGCTTAACGTTCGCTGTGCTCACGTTAGCCGACGCCGAAACGGGCAGGATTTTGGCGGTTATTTTGCTCATGGTGTCACCCTATGACAAACAAAGGTTGACCGAACTCTACCGGTTGGCCGTTTTCAACCAGGATGGCCTTGACGACCCCGGCCTGGTCGGCGTCGATCTCGTTCAGCAGCTTCATCGCCTCGATGATGCACAGGGTGTCGCCGCTGTTCACGCTTTGGCCAACGTCCACGAAGGGTTTTGAGCCCGGCGAGGCGGAACGGTAGAAGGTACCGACCATCGGCGATTTCACCACATGGCCTTCGGGTGCGGCTGGCTTGGCGGGTTCCGCTGTCGGAGTGGCGGGTGGCGGCGCGGCAGGCGCGGCGACGGCTGCGGGCTGCGGGGCCGGTGCATAGGCCTGTTGCGGGGCGGCGACAACGGTACGCGTGATACGCACGCGTTCCTCGCCTTCGCTGATCTCCAGTTCGGCAATGCCGGAACCTTCCACCAGCTCGATCAGTGTCTTGAGCTTGCGTAAATCCATGACGCCCTCCTTGAAACTCTAGTTCTTGTTGTTCAATGCGTACCGCACTGCCGACTCGTAGCCCGCTGCACCCAGCCCGCTGATCACGCCAACGGCAATGTCCGAGAAGAACGATTCCTTGCGAAACGCCTCCCGCGCGAACACGTTGGAAAGATGCACCTCGATGAACGGGATGCCTACCGCCGCCAGCGCGTCGCGCAGGGCCACGCTGGTATGGGTGAATGCTGCAGGGTTGATGATGATGAACTGCGTACCATCGGTGCGCGCCTGTTGCACGCGCTCCACCAGTGCAACCTCCGAGTTGCTCTGGAAACAGAACAGGTTTGCGCCATTTGCACCGGCTAATGTCATTAAACGCTCGTTAATTTCATCTAACGTGACGCGCCCATATACATCAGGCTCACGGCTGCCAAGCAGGTTCAGGTTGGGTCCGTGCAGTACAAGAATATTCTTCATGAATGCAGTTTGCCGTAAATTGGGGTGATTTGTCCAGTAGTTTGGCGAAGATAGGTAAAAAAGCTTTAGATCCCAGCAGCTTGCAACGATTGCAGGAACCGCGCGGCATCCTGGTAGCCCGTCACGCGAAAGTCGCCCAGTTCCTTGCCTTGCGCATCGAAGAACAGTATGGCGGGAGGGCCGTACAGGCCGTAGCGTTTGAGCAGGGCTTGGTCGGCTTCGCTGTTGGCAGTGACGTCAGCTTGCAGCAGCAGTACAGGCTTGAGCTTGGACCGCACGGTGGCATCGGCAAAAGTGAAGCGTTCCATTTCCTTGCAGGAGACGCACCAGTCGGCATAGAAATCCAGCATCACCGCCTGCCCGTGCGCCTCGGCAATGCGCCGGTCGAGATCCGCGATGTCGCTGACGCGGGAGAATTGCAGCGTGGCGGGGGCCGGCACCTCGGCACGGCCTATGTTGCCAAGCGGGCGGAGGATATCGCGCGCCCCGGACAACGCCCCGATCAGATAGGCCATGCCGAGCAACAGGGCGATCAGGCCGACACCCTTGAACAGCCTGTGCCAGCCGCCGGCGTTGTGCGGCAGGGTGTCCAGCGCGCGCAGGTAGATCCCCGAGAAGATCAGCAGCGCTGCCCACAGCAGCATTTGCACGCCGACCGGCAGCAGCGGCTGGACGATCCATGCCGCCAGGGCCAGCAGCATCACGCCGAAGAATTTCTTGACCGATTCCATCCATGCGCCGGCCTTGGGCAGCAGTACGCCCGCCGAGGTGCCGATCAGCAGCAACGGGGCGCCCATGCCCAGCGCCAGCGCGAACAGGGCGACCCCGCCCAGCACGGCATCGTGCGTCTGGCCGATGTAGAGCAGTGCGCCGGCCAGCGGCGCTGCGACACACGGCCCCATGATGATGGCGGACAGTGCGCCCATCGCAAACACGCCGGACAGGTGCCCGCCGTGCAGATGGTTGCTGGTATCGGTCAGCCTGCTTTGCCAGGCGCTGGGCAGTTGCAGCTCATACAGCCCGAACATGGACAGCGACAGCAGCACGAACAGGGCGGAAAAGCTGCCGAGCACCCACGGCGTTTGCAGCGCGTTGGAGATCAGGCTGCCGGAGAACCCCGCCGCAACCCCGGCGGCGGCATAAGTGATCGCCATGCCCAGCACATAGGCCAGCGACAGGATGAAGGCGTGCATCCTGGTGATCTTGTGGCCGCGCCCGACAATGATGCCGGACAGGATCGGGATCATCGGGAACACGCAGGGAGTCAGGGCGAGCAACAAACCTGCGCCGAAGAAGAAAGAGACGATCAGCCAGAAACTGCCATCCTCGAAGAGTCGCGCGATCCTGGTGTTCTCGTTGTCAGGCAAGCCTGCCTCAGCCGGAGCGGTCGGCAGGGGCGTGATGGCCGAGGGTGGCGGCGCTTCGGTCATCGCCGGCGTGCGCGGCGCGTGCTGGCCGGTTCTGGCATCCGGCAGGTCCAGCCGTACCGATTTCTTGATGGGCGGATAGCATAGTCCATCCTCGCTGCAGCCCATATAGACGGCGTCCAGCGTGATGCCGGCAGCCGCCTCTTCCGGGCGGTTCAGCGTGATCTCGGCCTGGACCGAACGATGGAATACCTCGGTCTTGCCGAAAGAGGGATCCTGTTTCATCTCGCCCCTGGGCAGATTCACTGCCCGGACCTTGACCGCGCTGTCCCTGATCTCGAATTTGATCTTGTCGCGGTACAGGTAGTAGCCCGGTGTCACGTTCAGGCTGGCCAGCAGGGTATGCGAATCGCGCACCGCGACCTGCAGGCTGAAAGCCTGGTCCGGAGGGAGGAAACTGGGCTGCTTGCTGCCGCCCAGGCCGGGCAGGCGATCCAGTAAACCATCCGCATTCGTGGCGGGGGCCATGAGGCATAACAGCAGCATAACCAGCGACTTGGCCATCGTCTTTTGATTGCCTGGTCGAATGGCTGGTAGTTTCATCAGTAAAAAACGCATGGGTTATTCCTTGTGGGCGTTGGTTTCCCCGGCGACCCAGTCCAGATAGGCAGGCAAACCTGCTGTCACAGGGACAGCGATGATCTCGGGAAGTTCGTAAGGATGGGCCGCGCGGATCAATTGTTCGAGGCGCGGGTAGGCGGCGCGCGTGGTCTTGATCAGCAGCGGCACTTCGCTGGCGGTTTCGATACCGCCCTGCCAGTGGTAGGTCGAGGTGCAGGGCGCGAGCTGGTTCACGCAGGCCGCAGCCCGTTCCTCGATCAGCCGCTGTGCCAGTCGCCCGGCGGTTTGCGCATCCGGCAGGTTGGTCAGCACCAGCAATATATTGTTCATGTTAACCTTTTCCGGTACCTTGCCTAGAGCGGCAAGCTGGTCGGCTCGGCATGGCGTAACGGTGACGACAACACTGTCCTGTCCGGCAAGGGCTCCACATCCGAACCTGTCGCAGTGCGTGCTACCACCCAATGCAATGCGATCGGGATCTCAAGATCCTGGTGCAACAAGCGCAATGCATCCTGATTGCCACCAATACCCAGTAACTGTGCGATCTCGGCATTGTCGCGACGCCCGTCCAGTTTGGCAAGGAACGCCCTGGTTGAGGGGTTGGGGTCATATGGAAGCAATACGCCGTTTCTGAGAGAAACGGTGATTGCCTGATTCGACTGGCACAAATAAGCGATGATCTGGCGGGATCGATGGCTCATTGGCGAGAGGATAGCGTTCCCTGCCCTGGGGTCGAGTGATGATCGGGTGGCACGGGTTGCATACACGGTATGCAGCGAGAGGCTGCCGTCCAGAGCTTCCGCCAGATCTTCCCGTTCGGCGACCGGCAGCGCCGCCAGACGATCCCTGTGCAAGGCATCCTGAATATACAAATCCAGGTCATACTGCAAGCCGGTGATCGCATTCACACCCTGATAACTGATGAATCCCTGCAGATGCAACCCGGCAGAAGCGAGATATTCCCTTACTTGGGATGCGGTGTAGGCCCGATCCTGCTCATGCAGCAGAGTATCCCAGAAATTGGTGTCGTCCTGCAGATACTGGCTGTGAATGGCCTCCATGCCTTCACGCATCCTGAATCCGTTGGTGGCAGGCAGATTGGCGACGACCTGTTTGGCAAAGGCGAGTTTTTGTCCCGGATCGTCAATGCCTGCGGTCAATTGCCGCAATATGCGTTGTATGGCATAGATCTGCTCGCGGCCGACCGCTCCATACAGCATGATCGCCATCGCGCCGTTGTCTGCCAGTACGGCCTCCAGTGCCGCCAGTCCTGCCTGCGGATCCGGAAGATGGTGCAACACTCCGAGACTGGTGATGTAGTCGAACTTGCCTAGCCCAAGGGAGCTTGCCTCCAGCAACGACCCGTGTACCCATCTTATGTTCGTCAGGCCGCGCACTTTGGCTCGTGCTTGCGCCACCTCCAGGCTGGCCCGCGAAATGTCGATGGCGATCACCTCTGCCGGGGTACCCTTTAACTGATGACCAAGCCAAATGGCGCTGTCTCCCGTCCCGCATCCTGCGACGAGGGCACGGAACGGTTTGGAGAAGTCCCGCTCACCGCCAAAGCAATACTGGTTGATCTTTCCCAGGATGTCCGGCAGCGATACGCGCAGTACATAGCGCTCCCCTTCAGGATCCCTGGAGGGGAATGGCAGGTTCTCGTACTGTTGCCGGACGACTCCGCCTTCCGGTTTCCTTTCATGGAAAAAGGCATTCCCGCTGCGTTCCCCGACGATCTGGTGGAGTGTGTTCCCAAGGCTGATCCTGGCCTCCGCCAAGTTTGGGGCAATTTCTGTCGCATGCCGGAAACTGGCGGCCGCATCTTCGAGCCGCCCCATTTCCTGCTGCAGCAGGCCGAGATTGAAGCAGGTTTCGCCATCCTGTGGCATCAGGGCGGAGGCCCTTTGCATCGCCGCCAGCGCATCATGTTTGTTTGCCTGTTGCTTGAGGATCACGCCCAAGGCCTTCCAGCCCTGTCCGTATCCGGGGAAGCGCTCGGTCATTGTGCGTGCAACCGGCTCACTTTCCTGAAAGCGCCCCTGGCGAATCAGTGCAAACAGGGTTTCGACTTCCTGTGGGCGCGGTTCCGTGCTCGGGGTTCTTTTCTTGCGTCTTGCTTCTCCCACTGTGCTACTCCTGAAGAACGGTATTTGGAACCTTGAACTGGCAACGGAGGGGTATCGGTGCGGCTAGCACTTTGCAAACCTTAAGCCGAGCTGCAGCAATTCGTCCCACACATCCCCCTGGCGCAATCCCTTGATGGTCTTGTCCAGCCGTGCGGCCTGCTGCAGGGCGCGCTCGATATGCGGGAACTTCAGGCGGCGCGCCGCATTCTCGATCAGGGGTTGGCGATCACGGCGCACCCGCAGGTCGCGCAGGGCGCTGCCAAGGCTGGTACCGCGTTGCACCGCCTGCAGCACCTTGCCCAGCGTGCGGATGTCTTCGCTGACCGCCCACAGTACCAGCACGGTAGCGGTCCCCTCGGCGCGCAGGCCGTCGAGGATGCGCGCGAAGCGTTCCGCGTTACCGTTCAGCATGGCTTCCGAGAGCTTGAAGATGTCGTAGCGCGCCACATCCATCACCGCATCCCTGACCTGCTCGAGGGACAGTTGGCCGGCGGGGAACAGCAGCGCGAGCTTGCGTATCTCCTGGAACGCCGCGAGCAGGTTGCCCTCGCAACGGTCGGCGAGGAACTCCAGCGTGGCCCCATCGGCGGTCTGCTCCTGCCGTTTCAGGCGTTCCGCTATCCAGCGCGGCAGCGCCGGGCGCGGGATATCGTCGGCGGAAACCATCACGCCGTGCCGTTCCAGCGCGCCGAACCACTGGCTCTTCTGTGCGGCCCAGTCCATTTTCGGCAACGAGATCAGCGTCAGCACGTCAGGACCCAGGTTGGCGACATAATCCTGCAATGCCTGCCCGCCCTCCGTGCCTGGCTTGCCGGACGGGATGCGCAGGTCGACGACCTTGCGCTCGGCGAACAGCGACAGGCTTTGCACGCTGTTGCGCAGCTCGCCCCATTTGAAATGCTGTTCGGCGATAAAGGTCTCGCGTTCGCTGTAGCCCGCGGCACGCGCCGCGCTGCGGATACTGTCCGCCGCCTCGATCGCCAGCAGCAGCGCATCGCCATACACCACATACAGCGGTTTGAGGCCGGAGGCGAGGTGGCGCGGTAGTTCTTCGCTGGTGATCGCCATGGGGATCATTGCGGCAGCGGTTTGGCGCGGCTCAGGCGGCGCACGATCTGCTGCACCATGTCGGAGCGCATGCTCTGGTAGAGCAGGGCCTCCTCGGCTTCCTTGGCAAGGATCTTTGTGTCGTCATAAACGTAGTCGCGGCGCAGCGTCATTTCCTCGGCGGGTATCCAGTCCCGCCGCTTGAGGTCGTAGGCGCGCAGGGAGATGCGGTAGCGCAACTGGAATTCGTTCACACGTCCGCTGCCGCCCAGTGTGAGGATCTGCTTCTCGGGGATCTCGCTGACGATATTGAGCACCACGTCGGCCTGTTCGGCGCTGTTCACCAGTTTCACCTGATTGGCTTCCAGGTTGCGGCGCAGGTCGGCGATGAAAAGCGTATCGGGATTGGCCGCATCCAGATATAACGTGTCGAACGGCATTCCCTCCTGCCCGCGCAGATGGAAGCCGCAGGCGGTCAGGAGGGCAGCGGCAAGTAGCAGTGAGATCATCCGCAATGCTGGGCGCATCTTGTTCTCCTAGATAACGATATTGATCAAACGCCCCGGCACGATCACGATCTTCTTCGGCGCCGCGCCCGCCAGTTGTTTCTCGACGGCGTGGTGGGCAAGCGCCAGCTGTTCCAACGCCGCCCTGTCGGCGGTTTTGGCAACCGTCAGACTGCCGCGCAGTTTGCCGTTCACCTGGATCACGATCTCGATCTCGTCCTGCACCAATGCGGCATCGTCAATTTCCGGCCAAGTGGCAGACAAAATGTCGTCGCTGTAACCGAGTTCTTGCCACAACGCTTGTGTGATGTGCGGAGTGATTGGCGAGAGCAGACGCAGGATAATTCCCATCCCTTCGCAAACATATTGGTCATACACGTTCCCACAGGGGTCAAATCCTTTGCCCGCCTCATCATTGGCGTAGCTCAATGACATCTCATCAAGAGCATGAAGCATTTTCATGGTGGAGGAAATGACCGTATTGAACTGATGTCGACCGATATCATAGTTGGCCTGCTGTAAGAGCTTGTGAAGCTGATAACGGGTTTTCTTTTGTGATGGAGCCGGGTTGTTCCATTGCAACCGTGATTGCAATGAGGTCTGGATGCGTTGGCGGTGATCGTAGGCGAACTTCCACACCCGCTTGAGGAAGCGGAACGCGCCTTCTACGCCGGCATCGGACCACTCCAGCGACTGTTCCGGCGGCGCGGCGAACATCATGAACAGGCGCGCGGTGTCCGCGCCGTATGCATCGATGATGGACTGCGGGTCGACGCCGTTGTTCTTGGATTTGGCCATCTTCTCGGTGCCGCCGATCGCGACCCGCTGACCGTCGGCCTTGAGTTTTGCTCCGACCGGGCGTGCCCTGGCGTCGAGTTCCACGTCCACGTCGGCAGGATTGATCCATTGCTTCCTGCCGGCGGCATCTTCGCGGTAGAAGGTCGGCGCGACCACCATGCCCTGGGTCAGCAGGTTGGTGAACGGCTCGTCACCTTGCACCAACCCTTCGTCGCGCATCAGCCTGTGGAAGAAGCGCGCGTACAGCAGGTGCAGGATGGCGTGCTCGATGCCGCCGATGTACTGGTCCACCGGCAGCCATTTTTGCGCGGCCATACTGTCCACCATGCTGCTGGCACATCGCGGGCTGGCGTAGCGCGCGTAGTACCAGGACGATTCGACGAAAGTATCCATGGTATCGGTCTCGCGCCGGGCCTTGCCGCCACATTGCGGGCAGGCGCACTCGTAGAATTCCGGCATCTTCGCCAGCGGCGAGCCCGCACCGTCCGGCACGACGTCCTCGGGCAGCACCACCGGCAACTGCTCGTCCGGCACCGGAACGTCGCCGCAGTCCGGGCAGTGGATGATCGGGATCGGGCAGCCCCAGTAACGCTGGCGCGAGATGCCCCAGTCGCGCAGGCGGAACTGCACCTGCTTGTCGCCGAGTCCTTTTGCTGCGAGGTCGGCGGCGATGGCATCCACGGCCTGCGTGTGATTCAGGCCGTCGTATTTGCCGGAGTTGACGCACACGCCGGTTTCTTTGTCGGCGTACCACTCGGCCCAGGCATCGGTGGAGAAGTTCTCGCTCGCGACCCGGATGGATTGCCGGATCGGCAGCGCATATTTCTTTGCAAAGTGGAAATCCCGCTCGTCGTGCGCCGGCACCGCCATCACCGCGCCTTCGCCATAGCCCATCAGCACGTAGTTGCCGACCCATACCGGGACCGGTTCGCCGGTGAGGGGGTGGGTGACGCAAATACCCGTGGGCATCCCCTTCTTCTCCATGGTGGCGATGTCCGCCTCGGCCACGCCGCCCTGCTTGCATTCCTCGATGAAGTCAGCCAGTTCCGGGCTGCCCTGCGCGGCGCGGGTCGCCAGCGGATGCTCGGCGGCCACCGCGACGAAGGTCACACCCATGATGGTGTCGGCGCGCGTGGTGTACACCCACAGCTTTTCGTCTCTGCCGTCCAGCGTATAGGGAAACGCGAAGCGCACCCCGTAGCTCTTGCCGATCCAGTTGGCCTGCATGGTCTTGACCTGCTCCGGCCAGCCGGGAAGCGTGTCCAGCCCCTGCAGCAGTTCCTCGGCATATTGCGTGATGCGGAAGAAATACATCGGGATGTCGCGCTTCTCGACGACGGCGCCGGAGCGCCAGCCACGGCCGTCGATGACCTGCTCGTTGGCCAGCACGGTGCTGTCCACCGGGTCCCAGTTCACCGAGGCGGTCTTCTTGTAGATGATGCCCTTCCGGAACAGCCGGGTGAACAGCCATTGCTCCCAGCGGTAATATTCCGGCCTGCAGGTGGTGACCTCGCGCGACCAGTCGATACCGAGCCCGAGCGACTTCAGCTGCTGCTTCATGTACGCGATGTTGGAGTAGGTCCACGCGGCGGGCGGCACGTTGTTCGCCATCGCGGCGTTCTCGGCGGGCAGGCCGAACGCGTCCCAGCCCATCGGCTGCATCACGTTAAAGCCCTTCATGCGGTGGTAGCGCGACAGTACGTCGCCGATGGTGTAGTTGCGCACATGCCCCATGTGCAGCTTGCCGGAGGGATAGGGGAACATCGACAGGCAATAGTATTTCGGCTTGTCCGCGCTGTCTTCAGCGCGGAAGGCCTGCCGCTCTTCCCAGTGCTGCTGCGCGGCGGCTTCGATGTTCCTGGGCTGGTAATCCTGTTGCATTTGTTCTCTGCATGAGTTTGGCAAGGCCGCCATTATAGCGGCATCGTCCATGCCGCACATGGCCGCTGTTTGCAAAAGTCGCCTGCCCGGAAGGGTGCATTCTGCTAGAATCGGCATCATCCGGAATTTTTATTTAGATACTTTTCAGGAAGGTCAACTCATGTCCCGCAAACACCCCATCATTGCCGTGACCGGTTCGTCCGGCGCAGGCACCTCCACCGTCAAGCGCGCTTTCGAAAACATTTTCCGCCGCGAAAAGATCTCTGCCGCCATCATCGAGGGCGACAGCCTGCACAGCCTCGACCGCATGGCTTTCCGCGCGGCCGTGGCAGAGGCCGCCAAGGCGGGCAACCATTCGTTCAGCCACTTCGGACCGGAAGCCAACCACTTCGACAAGATCGAGGAGACCTTCAGGCAATACGGCGAGACCGGCACATGCCGGCGCCGCTACTATGTGCACAGCGAGGATGAGGCGGCGCTGCACAACAAGCATTTCGGTCTGGCCGACCTGAAGCCGGGCACGTTCACCCCGTGGGAAGACATCGAGACGAATTCCGACCTGCTGTTCTACGAGGGCCTGCACGGCCTGGCGACGGACGGCAACATCGATGCGGGCAAGCACGTGGATCTGGGCATCGGCGTGGTGCCGGTGGTCAACCTGGAATGGATCCAGAAGATCCATCGCGACAAGGAAGAGCGCGGCTATTCCGCCGAAGCGACGGTGGACACCATCCTGCGCCGCATGCCGGACTACGTCAAATACGTCACCCCGCAGTTCTCGCGCACCCACATCAATTTCCAGCGCGTGTCGACGGTGGACACCTCCAACCCGTTCATCGCGCGCGACATCCCGACGCTGGACGAAAGCTTCGTGGTGATCCGCTTCAATAAATATCTCCTCGAGTCCCACTTCATTGATTTCCGCCACTATCTCAGCATGATCCACGACTCCTTCATGTCGCGCCCCAACACCCTGGTGGTGCCCGGCGGCAAGATGAGTTTCGCGATGGAGATCATCCTGACCCCGATCCTGCACGAGATGATCGAGAGCAAGAACAAGTAGGTTCTCGCAATAACTAAAGACGGGAGCGGGTTCAATGCCGCTCCCGTCTTCATTTGCGGTGTGGGGGCGGCATATCGCCATCCTGTGGGATAATCCGCCGATGAGTTCCTCCCTGCTTTCCGGCCTCAATCCAGAACAACGCCAAGCCGTCACCCTGCCGCACCGGTCCGCGCTGATCCTCGCCGGGGCGGGCAGCGGCAAGACGCGCGTGCTGACCACGCGCATCGCGTACCTGATCAGCAGCGGACAGGCCTCACCCTCCGGCATCCTCGCGGTGACCTTCACCAACAAGGCGGCGAAGGAGATGGTGACGCGCCTGTCGGCGATGCTGCCGATCAACACGCGCGGCATGTGGATCGGCACCTTCCACGGGCTGTGCAACCGCATGCTGCGCGCGCATCACCGCGAGGCGAACCTGCCGCAGACCTTTCAGATACTCGATTCCGGCGACCAGCTTTCCGCGATCAAACGCCTGATGAAGGCGATGAACGTCGATGACGAGAAATATCCGCCGCGCGAGGTGCAGGGCTTCATCAGCGCAGCCAAGGAGCAGGGGCTGCGCGCTTCCGAGGTGGAGGCCTATGATCCGTACACGCGGCGCAAAGTCGAGGTGTTCGCCGAATACGATGCGCAGTGCCAGCGCGAGGGTGTGGTGGATTTTTCCGAGCTGCTGTTGCGCTGCCATGAACTGCTGTCGCGCAACGCGGCTTTGCGCGAGCATTACCAGGAACGCTTCAAACACATCCTGGTGGATGAGTTCCAGGATACCAACCCGCTGCAATACCGCTGGCTGAAGCTGCTGGCGGGCAATGAGAATGCACTGTTCGCGGTGGGCGACGACGACCAGTCTATCTATGCGTTCCGCGGCGCGAACGTCGGCAACATGCAGGAGCTGCTGCGCGACTTCCATGTCGAGAGCGTCATCAGGCTGGAGCAGAACTACCGCTCGCACGCCAACATCCTCGATGCGGCCAACGCGCTGATCAGCAACAACCGCAACCGCCTCGGCAAGAACCTGTGGACGGCGGAGAGCGGCGGCGAGAAGCTGCGTGTGTACGAGGCCTCGACCGATGTGGACGAGGCGGCGTTCATCGTCGACGAGATCCGCCAGTTGCAGCACGAGGGCGTGCGGCTCGACGGGATCGCGCTGCTGTACCGTTCCAACGCGCAGTCGCGCGTGCTGGAGCATGCGCTGGTGTCGGCAGGATTGTCGTATCGCGTGTACGGCGGGCTGCGATTCTTCGAGCGCCAGGAGATCAAGCACGCGCTGGCCTACCTGCGTTTGATGGAGAACACCGACGACGACAACGCGCTGCTGCGCATCATCAATTTCCCGACGCGCGGCATCGGCGCACGCGGCATCGAGCAGTTGCAGGAAGCGGCGAAGATGAATTCGACCACGCTATGGGACGCAGCGGCGCGCGCAGGCGGCAAGCTCACGGCGTTCGTCGCGCTGGTCGAGTCGCTGCGCAGCGCGACCAAGGACCTGCCGCTCCCGGAGATCATCGATCATGTGCTGGAGCACAGCGGACTTGTCGCGCATTACGAAGGCGAGAAGGTCTCCGCCACGAAGAGGCGCGAGGCCGAGGAGCGGCTCGAGAACCTCAACGAACTGCTCAACGCCGCGACGTTGTTCGTGCATGAGAACGAGGACGACAGCCTGACCGCATTCCTGACCCACGCATCGCTGGAGGCGGGCGAGCATCAGGCGGGCGACAGTGACGATGCGCTGCACCTGATGACGGTGCATGCCGCGAAGGGGCTGGAGTTCCACACGGTGTTCATCACCGGGCTGGAGGAGGGCTTGTTCCCGCACCAGAACAGCCAGAACACGGACGGCGGGCCGGATGAGGAGCGCCGCCTGATGTACGTCGCGATCACCCGTGCGCGGCGCAGGCTGTATCTCACTTTCGCGCAGAGCCGCATGCTGCACGGGCAGGTGAACTACGGCATGGCGTCGAGTTTCCTGCGCGAGTTGCCGGAAGGGTTGCTGCACTGGCTGACGCCGAGGTTCGCGGCACGCAAGAGCTTCGACAGATTCCTGCCTGACGTGGCTTTGGCACCGGCTCCCTCTTTCGGTGGCGGCGCACCGTCCGCGCACAGTTCACCGTGGCGCATCGGCCAGCGCGTGTTCCACCAGAAATTCGGCGAGGGGACCATCACCGGCGTGGAGGGCGGCGGCGCGGATGCGCGCGTGCAGGTGAACTTCAGGCACGCCGGCAGCAAGTGGCTGGCGCTGGAATATGCGAAGCTGACCGCCGTTTGATGCCGGCGGTCAGAAGTTGTCCTTGTCCGGCGTGAAAACGTCACCGGGGGCGAGGGGCTGTGCATCCTCCCCGGCAGCGGGAAAGATATCGCAATAGCAGGCATAGATCGAGGTGAACACGATCGGCAGCAGCACCAGCCAACCGAGCATCATCGGGATGCTCGCCAGGATCGCCAGCAGGATGAAGGTCATGCCGTATACCAGCATCGCGCCGATATTGTTGACGAAGGCGCGCAGGCTGAGTCTCATCGCTTCCAGCGGGGTGGCGCCGTTGAAGTAAACCAGCATCGGTGCGAACTGCATGGCCATCATCAACACGCTGAACAGCGTGAGGCCGAGCAGGACGGCGATGCCCGCTCCCGAGATGGCTTGCCGGATGACTTCCGGATCTTCCACGGGCTGGCCGCTCATCAGGATGCCGACCAGTGTGGCGCCGCCGACCATCATCATCACGCCGAAGATCAGGAACTGCCCGACCAGCGCGATGCCGCCCAGCGTGACCAGTTGCGCGGTGCGCTGCTGGAAGCCGCTGAACAGGTGCGCCAGCTCCAGTTCTTCGCCGTGCTCCAGCGCGCGGCAGCCGGCCATCAGTCCGGCCAGCACCACCGGCAGCAACAGGCTGGCGAGCGGCTCGCCCACCACCGGCACGGCTGACAGGCCGAGCACCGCGATGAAGCAGATCAGCAGCACCACGATCCACAGCAGCGGTGCTTTCATGAACAGCGCGTAGCCCTGCTTGATCCATTGCCAGCCTTGCCCAGCCTGCAAATGTCGCGGTTCCATCTCGTTCTCCCCGGTTACAGCCAGACCGGCTGTGTCGTTGCGATGTGATTCTTCAGTATCCGTTCGAAATGGCGCGGATCGTGCGCGTGGATCAGTTCCCCGTCGCGCGGCAGGTGCAGGTCGAACAGGCGAGACAGCCAGAAGCGCAATGCGGCGGCGCGCAGCATCAGCGGCCACGCGTCGCGCTCGCCGTCCAGCAGCGGGCGCACCGCGTGGTAGGCGCGCAACAAGGCATGTGCGCGGCCGTTGTCCAGTGCGCCGCCGGCATCCGTGCACCAGTCGTTCACGGTGATCGCCACGTCATACAGCAGCGCGTCGCTGCACGCGAAATAGAAATCGATCAGCCCGCCGATGCGGTTCTCTTCCAGCAGCACATTGTCGCGGAACAGGTCGGCATGGATCACGCCCTGCGGCAGCATCGCCCAGTCGCGCTGCGCGTGCAGCGAAACCTCATTGTCCAGCAGCGCGGCCTGTTCCGCATCCAGGAAGGGACGCACACGCGGCGCGGTCGCCGCACGCCATGCCGCACCGCGCGGGTTGGGCATGACCTGGCTGAAGCTCTGCCCGGCGATGTGCATCTGCCCGAGCATCGCGCCGATGGCGGCGCATTGCGCGTCGTCCGGCGCGGCGACAGACTTGCCGCCCAGGCGGCTGACGATGCAGGCGGGCTTGCCATTGAGCGTGCCCAGGAACTGGTTGCGCCGGTTCGCCACCGGACTGGGGCAGGGGATGCCGTGTCGCGCGAGGTGCGACATCAGGTTCAGGTAGAACGGCAGCTTGTCGGCGGTCAGCTTCTCGAACAGCGTGAGCACGAAACGGCCGTTGCTGGTGGTGAGGAAGTAATTGGTGTTCTCGATGCCGGAAGCGATGGCTTGCAATTCCAGCAATCGGCCCAGGGAATAGTCGCCCAGCCAGGCGGCCAGATCCGTTTCCGAGACGCTGGTAAAGACGGCCATCGGCTAGAAACTGTGAATGGTCCAGCGCGGTACGCGCAGGCCCGAATCGAGGCTCTCCTGCCGCACGAACTTGCCGTCGCCACGGTCGTCCACCAGATAGTAAGGCACACCATGTTTCGGCGTGATCTTGATCATGTACAGCTTGCCGCCCACGCGATATTCCTCGACGGTCTGTTCGGTTTGCTTGGTGATGGTCACCTGCGGCTCATCGTCCGGTGCTGCATCGAATGCGGGCGGCGGAGGCAGCGGCTCGAGGTTGTCGGGAACCGGTTTCTGGGCAAAGGCGACAAGGGGGAGGCAGCCCAGCAGCAAAAAGGATAGGAAGCGCATCGCAGTGGCCCTGATGAATTGGAATAGGCGCATTTTAGCCGATGCGCGCAAGGCATGCGCAGCCATGTGCAGGCCAGTTCAGGTGCGTGCCGTCACAGCCCGCCATGCATCGAGCTTGCGCTGGTAGGGGATGGATGCATTCGCCGGGCTGGTGGACGGCAGGCGCAGATATTTGACGGGCTCGGCCACGGTGGCGGGATGCACATGCCTGCGGTAGCACTCTTCGGCTTTGGCGCCGTTGAAGAAAACATGGGTGATTTTCGGATGTTCAGCGAAGAACGCCGCAAAATCGTTCGGGACGAGCGACTTGCCATCGATACCGGAGTCCAGGCTGCCTTTGCGCCGGCATGAGCGGAGTACGTCCCACAGGGCGATCCGGGCTGACTCCAGCGCACGGACTCTCTGTTTGTAAGGCGCGCACGGGTCGGTGTCGAGCAGCTCGCCCATGATGCGCCAGAACAGGTTGCGGGGGTGCGCATAGTACCGGCCTGCACGGAGAGAAGCCTCGCCGGGCATGCTGCCGAGGATGAGGATCCTTGCGTCTGTCCTTCCGATCGGAGGAAAGCTCTGGATGCGCTGCATAAGTTGGCAGCGAGCAGCCTTACAGATAGAGCTGTCGTTCGCGTTCCGCTTCCGAAGGCTCGAAACCACGCGTTTCGTAGTGCTTGAAGATCGCGCTGACCACGGCTTCAGGGGCATCTATTATCTGAACCAGGTCCAGGTCTTCCGGGCTGATGACTTTTTCCTCCAGCAGCGCGGTGCGGAACCATTCGATCAGGCCGCCCCAGAACTGCCTGCCGACCAGGATGATCGGCATCTTGCGCGTCTTGCCGGTCTGTACCAGCGTCAACGCTTCCATCAGCTCGTCCAGGGTGCCGAAGCCGCCGGGCATCACCACATAGGCGCTGGCGAATTTCACGAACATCACCTTGCGCGCGAAGAAATGCTGGAAAGTCTGGCTGATGTTCTGGTAGAGGTTGCCGGTCTGTTCGTGCGGCAGCTGGATGTTCAGACCGACGCTGGGCGATTTGCCGTAGAACGCACCCTTGTTGGCGGCTTCCATGATGCCGGGGCCACCGCCGGAGATGACCGAGAACCCGGCATCGGAGAGCAGCCGCGCGATCTCTTCGGTGAGCTTGTAATAGGGCTGGCCGGGCTTGGTGCGTGCGCTGCCGAAGATGCTGACCGCGGGATGGATGCGGTTAAGCCGTTCGGTGGCGGAGACGAACTCTGACATAATGCCGAACACGCGCCAGGCCTCCTTCGAATTCCATGCTTCGGGTATGACAGGGATAGGCAATTTGGATGGGGTGTTCATGCAATTTCCTCTGGTCAAGAATGAAAACGAATGAAATGAGTCTTGCTGGAACATTACCGTTGTCAGGCGGCAGGACATTGCTGCTGGTTGACGGTTCGTCGTTCCTGTACCGCGCGTTCCACGCGATGCCGGACCTGCGCAACCGCGAAGGTTTTCCGACCGGCGCGATCTACGGCGTGCTCAACATGCTGCGCAAGTTGCGCCACGATCACCCGGCGGATTATAGCCTGTGTGTATTTGACGCAAAAGGCAAAACTTTCCGCGACGACTGGTACCCCGAGTACAAGGCGCACCGCCCGGCGATGCCGGACGACCTGGCGCGCCAGACCGAACCGCTGCACCGGGCCATCGCCGCATCCGGCTGGAACCTGCTGATGCAGGAAGGCGTGGAGGCGGACGATGTGATCGGCACTCTGGCCCGGCAGGCGACCCGGGACGGCGCGCGCTGCATCGTCGCTACCGGCGACAAGGACCTCGCGCAACTGGTGAACGAACATGTCACGCTGGTCAACACGATGAACAACGAGAGGCTGGACGTGCCGGGCGTGAACGCCAAGTTCGGCGTGCCGCCGGAACGCATCGTGGACTATCTGGCGCTGACCGGCGACGCGGTGGACAACGTGCCGGGCGTGGAGAAGGTCGGTCCCAAGACGGCGGTGAAGTGGCTCACCCAGTACGGCACGCTGGACAACCTGATGCAGCATGCCGGCGAGGTCGGCGGTGTGGTCGGCGAGAACCTGCGCAAGGCGCTAGACTGGCTTCCGCAGGCGCGCCGCCTGCTCACCGTGAGATGCGATGTGGAATTGCCGCAGGCATATAGCGCATTGATCCCTCCCGCGCCGGACATAGGGCAACTGCGCGATCTGTATGAACGCTTCGGGTTCAAGACCTGGCTGCGCGAGTTGAACTCCCCGCAACAAGTTTCCTTCACCTTGCAGGGGGAGGATAGAGGCAATGATCTGTTCAGCGATGAGCCCACCCGCACCGACGGCGCGCATTACGAAACCATCCTGACTGAACACCAGCTCGATGCATGGCTGGGGAAACTGCTCGCCGCCGATCTGGTGTGTGTGGATACCGAGACCACCGGCCTCGACGTGATGAACGCCCAGCTGGTCGGGATCTCGTTCGCGATCACGCCGCATCACGCCGCTTACCTCCCGCTGGCGCATGTCTATCCCGGCGCACCCGATCAGCTCGGGCGCGACCACGCATTGCAGAAACTCGGGCCATGGCTGGAAAGCGAACGGCACAAGAAGCTCGGCCAGAACCTCAAATATGACCTGCATATCTTCGCCAACCACGGCATCCGGCTTGCGGGCATCCATGACGACACGCTGCTGCAATCCTATGTGCTGGAAAGCCACAAGCCGCACGACATGGACAATCTCGCGCTGCGCCATCTCAACGTGAAGACCATCAGCTATGCCGAAGTGGTGGGCAAGGGGGCGAAGCGGCTGTGTTTCGACCAGGTCGATCTCGATACCGCCACGCGCTATGCCGCCGAGGATGCCGACGTCACGCTGCAACTGCACCATGCGCTCATGCCGCAGATCGCGGCACAGAGCGGCTTGCAGCATGTGTATCGCGACATCGAGCTGCCGAGCATGCGCGTGCTCTACACGATGGAACGCAACGGCGTGCTGCTCGACTGCGAGCTGCTGAAGATCCAGAGCCGCGAACTGGGCGAGAAACTCATCGCGCTGGAAGCGAAAGCGCATGAGGCCGCCGGCCAGCCGTTCAACCTCAATTCGCCGAAGCAACTCAGGGAGATCCTGTTCGACAGGCTGCAGCTGCCGGTGAAGAAGAAGACGCCGAGCGGCGACCCATCCACCGACGAAGAGGTGTTGCAGGAACTGGCGCTGGATTATCCGCTGCCGAAGATACTGCTCGACTATCGCGGCCTGGCGAAGCTCAAGTCCACTTACACCGACAAGCTGCCGCAGATGGTGGACCGCAACACCGGGCGCGTGCACACCAGCTACTCCCAGGCGGTCGCGGTCACGGGGCGCTTGGCCTCCAGCGACCCCAACCTGCAGAACATCCCGGTGCGCACCGCCGAAGGCCGCCGCATCCGCGAGGCGTTCGTCGCACCGCAAGGTTCGCACATCGTGTCGGCGGACTACTCGCAGATCGAGCTGCGCATCATGGCGCACCTGTCGGGTGACGCGGGGCTGCTGCAGGCCTTCGCCAACAACGAGGACATCCACCGCGCCACCGCCGCCGAGATCTTCATGGTCGCGCCCGCCGAGGTCGACAGCGAGCAGCGCCGCTATGCCAAGGTCATCAACTTCGGCCTGATCTACGGCATGTCCTCGTTCGGCCTCGCCAAGCAACTCGGCATCGAACGCGGCGCCGCACAGGCCTACATCGACCGCTACTTCGCGCGCTATCCCGGCGTGGCGGACTACATGCAGCGCACCCGTGAGCAGGCCAGGCAGCAGGGCTTCGTCGAGACCGTGTTCGGCCGCCGTCTATGGCTGCCGGAGATCAACGCCGGCAACGGCATGAAACGCCAGGCCGCTGAACGCGCCGCGATCAATGCGCCGATGCAGGGTACCGCCGCCGACCTGGTCAAGCTGGCGATGATCGCCGTGCAGCACTGGCTGGAACAGGAAAGACTGCATAGCCGCCTGATCATGCAGGTGCACGATGAACTGGTGCTCGAAGTGCCGGAGAGCGAATCGCATCTGGTCAAGGACATGCTGCCCGGGCTGATGTGCGGCGTCGCCGAATTGCAAGTGCCGCTGCTGGTGGAGCTGGGCGAGGGGAAGAACTGGGATGAGGCGCATTGAACGAATTCGCCGGGCGGCGTTAGAAGGGGGTGGAAGCGATATCCCATCTGGCGGATAATGGCCGCGACCGTGCCGGTTCCATGCCCGGCTTGCCCGATTTCCTGTATCCGATCTTGAGTGTTTCCGTCTTGCGCGTGTCACGCTAACCTGCTTGTCCGTAGAACATGAATATGCAATTTCGCCGGAACAACTTTGATGTAACCAACACCGTCGATGTGACCGACCCCGTTTCGGTCGGTGACGCCGTGGAGCGGATATTTCTCGGTCTCTTTCCCAACGGCCGCGCCGTTATCCTGCGGCACGCAATAGACCACATTTCCCGGCTCTATCGCGGTGAACACCCCGACTATGCGGCATGCGATACGGGCTATCACGATTTGCAACACACCATGGATGTGACCCTGGCCAGCGCCCGCCTGATGGATGGTTACGAGCGTTCACAG
>JBGARW010000019.1:0-28618 GCA_044230015.1 Gallionella sp.
CCAAGAAGCCCGCAGTGAAAAAGGCGGCAGCCAAGAAGCCCGCAGTGAAAAAGGCGGCAGCCAAGAAGCCCGCCGGTGGTATCCTGAAAGCGTAATTCCGCCTCGCAAGGGGCGGCCTGCTTTTCCGCCCTTTTTTGGTTCTTCAGGCGAAGCTTCGGCAACAGCCTGCGTTTTACGCGGGATGTGCCCGCCGTCCCCTTAGATCAGGAAGATCGTCGCCAACCCCAGGAAGATGAAGAATCCACCGCTGTCGGTAATGGCGGTGATCATCACGCTGGAGCCGATAGCCGGATCTCGCCCCAGTTTCTGCATGACAAGCGGGATGGCCATGCCGACAGTCGCGCCCACCAGCAGGTTGAGCAGCATCGCGCCGGTCATCACGATGCCGAGCGCTACACTGTGGTACAGGAAATAGGCGAACATCCCGGCAATGCCGCCCCACAACAGACCGTTAAATCCGCCTATCGCCAATTCCTTGAGCATCAGCCGGCGCGCATTGTCCTGCGTGATTTGCCCCAGCGCGAGCGAGCGGGTGATGATGGTGGTGGTCTGGTTCGCCGAGTTGCCGGCGATGCCGGCAACAATCGGCATGAGCGTGGCAAGCGCGACGAATTTCTCTATCGTGCCCTCGAAGTTGCCGATCACACGAGAGGCGAAGAACGCGGTGCAAAGGTTCAGCGCCAGCCATGCCCAGCGGTTCTGTGCGCTCTTCCATACCGAGGCGAAAATATCTTCCTCTTCGCGCAAACCGGCCAGGTTGAGCACATCGCTTTCCGATTCGGTGCGGATGAAGTCCAGCACCACGTTCACCGTCACCCTCCCGACCAGTTTGCCATCCTCATCTATCACCGGTGCTGAAACCAGGTCGTAGCGTTCAAAGGCTTGGGCAGCCTGCTCCGCCTTTTCCTCAGGATGCAGTTGTATGGTGTCGGTCAGCATCAGGTCGCCGACGACCACTTCCGGTTCGTTGACCACGATGAGATTGATCGGCAGGACGCCCTTGAAACGGTCATCCCGGTCCACCACGAATACCTGGTCGGTATGGTCGGGCAATTCGTCGAAACGGCGCAGGTAGCGCGACACCACTTCCAGCGTGACATCCTCGCGGACATGGATCATGCTGAAATCCATCAGCGCCCCGACCGAGTCTTCCGCGTATGACATCGCCGCGCGCAATTGCTCGCGCTCTTCGACGGACAGCGACTTGAACACGTCGCGCATCACGTTTTGCGGCAGGTCGGGGGCGAGGTCGGCGATCTCGTCGGTATCGAGCTGTTCGGCGGCAGCGCGCAACTCTTCGCGGTTCATGGTGGCGATCAGCGATTCGCGCACCGCATCGGAAACCTCAATCAGGATGTCACCGTCACGCTCCGACTTGACCAGATCCCAGACCAGCAAGCGCTGTTCGATGGGCAGGGCTTCCAGGATATAGGCGATGTCCGCCGGATGCAGGCTGTCCAGCTTGCGTTGCAGTTCGGCGAGATGCTGCTTGTGTAGCAGGGTATCGACCAATGCATGGCGATCCTCGCGCGGTATCTCTTGCCGGTGAACGACCTCTTCCACCAGTGCGTGCTTGCGCAGCAGTGATTCCACCTGTTTGAGGTGGTCCTGCACATTTTCGGTATAGTGATTTTCCCGGTCGGTATCGGTCATGGCGCGCACCTCATGAGTCGCGCGCTATTGTAAAGAAAACATGACCCAGGCGCTCAGGGAATTTCCGCATCATTCATGCGCCCGACGATGATCTCGGTCTTGCGCAGCAGGCCACGCGCTTCGCGGTGGGTGTCGTAGTAGCGCGGCCAGTCTCACCGCTGAGCAGGCCGCGCTGGTGCGGTAATAGTGGCGCGCGGCGGCTTCCGCGCCGAATACGCCATTGCCCCATTCGATCACGTTGAGGTAGATCTCGAAGATGCGCCGTTTGTCCATTACCGCCTCCAGCATCAGCGTGATGAACGCTTCCTCTGCCTTGCGCCACGGTGTGCGCTTGGTGGAAAGGAACAGGTTCTTGGCAAGTTGCTGGCTGATGGTGGAGCCGCCCGCGACGATCCTGCCCCTCTTCAGGTTCTTCTCGTAAGCCTTCTGGATGCCTTCCCAGTCGAAGCCCTCGTGATCGACGAACTTGGCGTCTTCGGCGGCGATCAGCGCGCGCTTCAGGTGATTCGAGATCTTTGCGTAGGGCACCCATCTGTGCCGCAGCTCGGCGTCCGGGTCCTTGTCCTGCATGACGGCCAGGCGGTCTTCCATGAATGCGCTGGCGGAGGGGTTGAATTTGATCCACCAGCAGATGTGCATGAAGATCCACAATTGGTAGAGCAGCAGCAGGGCGAGGCAGATCGCCATGAAGCGCCACAGCCAGCCCCACAGTTCCTTCATTGTCGTTCGCGCAGCGCGGCGATGACCGGTGCGGTGTCCGGGCGCACGTCGCGCCAGATGAAAAATGCCTCCGCAGCCTGTTCGACCAGCATGCCGAGGCCGTCGGTGACCCTCGCGCCGTTTTTCCGCGCAAATTCCATGAACGGCGTCTCGCGCCCGTACATCATGTCGTAGGCCAGCGCACCGGGCGCGAAGATGGTAGTGGGCAACGGGATTTCGCTGTCGGTCAGGCCAGCCGAGGTGGCGTTGATGACCACATCGAATTGTTCACTGCCGAGGCCGCCGAATTGGACCGGTTTGATCGAGAAGAGCCGAAATTTTTCATGTTGAGTCACATTTTTCTGCAGGGCCTCGGCTTTTTCCAGAGTCCGATTGTAGATTACCAAAGGCGCTTGAGACGCCTCCAATAGTGGATGCAGCACCCCGGCAGCAGCGCCGCCAGCACCGATAAGCAGGATATGTTTGTCCCTGAGTTCTACTCCAAGATTCTTTTGAATATCGTTGACCAAACCAATGCCATCCGTGTTGTGGCCCATGATCTTGCCGTTCCGGAAGTCCAGGGTATTGACTGCATCGGCGCGCCGATCCGATTCCAGCGCGTCCATAACCTGAAAGCCGTAACTATCCGCGATCTTAAATGCCTCGAACTTGAACGGCACGGTCACATTGCAGCCCTTGTAGCCTTCCTTGAGCAGCCGCCCGACGGTCGCGGCGAAACCGTCCGGCGGCGCGAGGATGGCCTCGTAGCTGATGTCCTGGCCTTTCTGTTCGGCGAACATCCGGTGGATCAGCGGAGATTTGCTGTGGGCGATCGGGTTGCCGATGACGGCGTATCTGTCGGTCATGATGGTCACTCGCTTTCCAGCTTGTCCGATGAGGTGAAAGTCCAGGTGCGCGTGATGACCAGGATGTCGGTGTCTTTGCGGATGTCAGGCGGAAGTGGCGCGTAGGGGGAGGCGAGCCTGACGATGCGCATCGCCGCCGCATCCAGGATGCGGTTACCCGATGACCTGCTCACTTCGACCGGCCCCAGTTTGCCATCCGCATTGATCGACACGCTGAGCTGCAGGCTGCCGAAGATCCTCTGCTGGCGCGCCTGTTCCGGGTAATTCAGGTTGCCGATGCGTTCCACCTTGATGCGCCAGTCTTCGATATATTGTGCAAAACGGTATTCCTGCGTACGCGCACCGATGAATTTGCGGCGCGGCATCTTCTGGTACGCATCCCAGTTCTTGTCGATCTGCGCTTCGAGACGCGCGATCTCCAGGCTCTTCTGCACCAGTTCATCGCCGTTGCCGGTATCGTCGCTTTGCCGTTTCCTGGGTTCCGGTTGCACTATCCTGTAATCGCCCTTCAGTCTGGTCAGGATCCGTTTTGATTCTTCCTCAAGCTGGGCAACGCGCTTGGCGAGCTGTTCCGGGGTGAACTGCCGGTCATCACGAATCGCGGGCAGGGGAGTTTTCGCGCGCCGGTCTTCGGCGGTATTGCCACCGCCATCCAGATTGGCCTGCGCCAGCGCGTCTGCCTTCGCCGGCCGGGATTTCGACCTGGCGTTGACCAGCACCACTTGCAGCGGCTGCATGAGGCTGGCCGCGTTGCGCGGGTCGGGTATCACCAGTGCGATGCCGAACAATGCGAAGGCGTGCAGCGCGACGGAGAAGGCCATCGACAGGGACAGGCGCTTTTTAGTTGCGGCCGCTGCGCTTAACGCCGATAAAGCTGGCGTTAGCCTCCACTGAAACTTCGTTTTCAGTGCGGCTAGCAAGCGGCTGATTCCTTATCCCGCGGCATGACGGGCCGATCATGCCGGCATCCGGCAGCATCCGCAGGCGCCTGCACCACCGCTACGCGGAGCCGCTGCTTGCTGCTCATGCCGCCACCGCCGCCGCCGCGATGAAGCGCGCCTGCGCATCCAGGTCAAGCAGATCGACCGAGATGATGGCCAGCTGCACGCGGGTATTGGCAGGCAGCTCCGGCAGCGAAGGCACACGGAGAACCAGCGGGATGTCGGCCAGCTTGACCAGCCTCTCGCGCAATACCACCGCATCAACGAGAAGCTCGCGCAGCGATCCGTTTGCCCCCTCGCCCGCAGTGTGGGGGAGGGCATCCATGTTGGCCTGCTCCTGCTGCAGCCAGCGCAGGCACCAGTAACGTTCCATGTGCCGCTGGAAGTCGCCGTAGATCGTATACATGGTGTCAAAATCGCGCATCGCCGCGTAAAGGGCGGGGTCGTTCTTCTCATAGGCAGGCTCGCCGTTGCGCAGCATCGCGATGATCTGGCGCTGGTTCACCAGGTCCACATAGCGGCGCAGCGGCGAGCTCGACCACATATACTGTGCCACGCCCAGGCCCTGGTGCGGCGCGGCGACGGTGCTCATCCTGACCTTGCCGTTCTGCTGCGTGCGGTAGATGCCGACGAAGCCGTGCTCGTCAAGATGCCTGCCCCATTCGCTGTTCACCAGGATCATCAGTTCCGAGACCACCTTGTCGATCGGTGAGCCGCGTCGCCGCTGGCCGATAGTGACACGGTCATTCTCGACATGGAAGTTGTAATCCACTTGCTGCGTGCTGTTGTCGGACGGCTTACCGCGCACCGCTTCCAGTCTTCGCGCCAGGTTCCACAACAGGGTGAGCTCGGCCGCGTAAGGATAATCCAGCTTGCCGGCGGCCAGCGTCTCCTCGTTGAACAGAGGCTCCAGGGTGTCATGGCGCAGGTTCGCTGCGATATGCACAAGCTCGACGCGGCTCTCGTGGCCGAGGATTTCCAGCGTCGCGCCGTCCACCTCGTTATACATCGACAGCGCCGGGCTGATGCGGTCGGCGCACAGCGTGAAGGCCTGTACCACGCTGTCCGGCAGCATGGTGATCTTCTGACCAGGCATATACACGGTGGACAGCCGCTGTGCGGCGATCCTGTCGCCATCGGATCCGCGCGGCATGCCCAGCGCCGGAGCGGCGATATGTACCCCGATGCGCCAGTTGCCGTTAGCCAGTTTTTCCACCGAGAACGCATCGTCGATCTCGGTGGTGGTCGCGTCATCGATGCTGAAGGCGTTCACGCCGGCCAGCGGCAACTCCTCCCATGAGTCCAACCCGACGGGCGGGAAGCCCGTGCCGCCGGGGAAGTGCTCCAGCAGGAACCTCTGCAAATGGAAATCATGCGTGGAGGGTAGTGCGCCGCAACGTTGCAGGAGGTGCGCCGCCGACAGATGTGTCGCTGTACAGGCCGCTTCCAGCGCCTTGACCTCGATGGTGTTGCGATCCGGCTTGTAGAGCAATTGCGGCAGCCTGCCGGAGAATTCCTCCGGTAACTCATGGCGGCAGAGCTGCTCGGTGTAGCGCGCCTGCAGTGCCAGTTGCTGGCGTTTCTTCTCAGCACCGGCCAGTGCGGCCTTGAGCACGTCGGAGGGGGCGGCACGGTAGCGCCCCTTGCCTTTCTTGTGGAAGTAGATCGGCGCTCCGTGCAGGCGGATCAAGGCGGCGGCCGCTTCCAGTGAACTCGGTGGATGGCCGAAATATTCGGCAGCGATCTGCTCGAAGCCGAACTCGTCCGGCGGGCAGCATTCCCACAGGAAATCCACTTCGATGTCTGCGGCAGCCGATTCGGCCTGGGGAAGGAATTCGGACAGGGCCGGCTGGGTGAAGCGCAGCATCACATTGGCTGTCTTGACCTTGCTGCGCTTGCCGGAAACACCCTCGACCTGCAGCGAGGTGGTGTTGTCGGCCATGATGCTGCCGACCTTGAAACTGCCGTCTTCTTCGTAAAGGATGTTCATGAGGGGATGTGTGGAGATTTGCCGCGGATTATATCAGCACAGCGCGGCGAGGCCGGGCGCTGCAGGCAACAAAAAAGCCGGCTTGCGCCGGCTTCCTGAGTGGTACGGAACTACTTCTGGCTCAGAGTCCACGCCACCATGGTCTTGATGTCGCCGTCGCTGACCGACTTCGCGGTGGCAGGCATGGGCATGGTGCCAAAAGACCCCACGCCACCATTGCGCACCTTGGTTTCCAGCTTGGCCTGGGCGCCCTTGTCGCCCGCGTATTTGGCGGCGATATCCTTCAGGGATGGGCCCACCGATTTGTTGGCGGCAGCATGGCATGCGGCGCAATTGTTCTGCTTGAACAGGGCCTCGCCATCGCTTGCGGCGAAGGCGGTGGCGGAAACGGACAAGGCGGCGGTCACTGCGAGATAGAGGATCTTCATAATGGGTTCCTTTGGTGAATGATTGGTCTGGGAGATATGTTCTTGCCGATATTCGATACCCTTTGAATCAGGCGGGTCGAATATACCAGCTCCATGGACAGGTTGCACAAGGATTGGTTCCCTCGGCCGGATTCTAAACCACTCCCGCCTGTTGCGCCTGTTCGTCGGCAAAATAGCTCGATCTCACCATCGGCCCGCATGCGGCATGGCTGAAGCCCATTTCTTTTGCGGCCTGTTCGAGTCTTGCAAAGGTTTCCGGCGGCGCGTAGCGCAACACCGGCAAGTGCCCGCCTGAAGGCTGCAGATACTGGCCGATGGTGAGCATGTTCACATCGTGCGCGCGCAGGTCCTGCATCGTTCGCAACACCTCATCATCGGTTTCGCCCAGACCCAGCATCAGGCCTGACTTGGTCGGAATCTGCGGGAAGCGCGCCCCGAACTCCTTGAGCAGGCGCAGCGAATGGGCATAATCCGCTCCGGGGCGCGCCAGCGGGTAAAGGCGCGGTACGGTTTCCAGGTTGTGGTTGAATACATCGGGCAGGCTGCGGGAAAGTGCGTCCAGTGCGGCTCCCAGACGCCCGCGGAAATCCGGCACCAGGATCTCCAGGCGCGTGTCGGGCGTGCTGGCGCGAATCGCCGCCAGGCAGTCGGCAAAATGCTGCGCGCCGCCGTCGCGCAAATCGTCCCGGTCGACACTGGTGATGACCGCGTACCTGAGCCTGAGCAGGCCGATGGAGCGCGCGAGATTCTCCGCCTCATCCGCGTCGGGCGGCAGCGGCTTGCCGTGCGCCACGTCGCAGAACGGGCAGCGGCGCGTGCATACGTCGCCGAGGATCATGAAGGTCGCCGTTCCCTTGCCGAAGCACTCGCCAATATTCGGGCAGGAAGCCTCCTCACACACCGTATGCAGGCTGTGTTCGCGCAGGATGCGCTTCACCTCGTTGTATCCCGCACCACTACCGGGCTTCACACGTATCCATTCCGGTTTGCGCAGGCGCTGCTGCAGCGGCACGATCTTGACCGGGTTGCGCGCGGTTTTTTCTTCCCCGGTCTGCCTGCGGATTGCGCCGGTTCGCTTGTGTTCAACGTCGCTCATGTTGTTTTCTTTCCAGGTGTTGCTGCAGCCCGTGTATCAGGTTCCGCGCCAGTAGCGCCTGCAGTTCTTCGATGCCGGCGGTGATGCCGAGTTCGCGGCATTGCGTGACGCGCAGTCCGCTGTGCCCGCACGGGTTGATGTCGGCGAACGGCGTCAGGTCCATGTCCGCGTTCAGCGCCAGGCCATGGTAGCAGCAGCCGTGCCTGATCTTCAGGCCGAGCGAGGCGATCTTGGCATCGCCAACATACACGCCGGGGGCATCTTCGCGACCTTGCGCAGCCACACCGAATTCACCGAGCAGATCGATCACCGCCCGTTCCATCAGGCGCACCAGTTCGCGCACGTTGATTTTCCAGCGGCGCATATCGAGCAGCAGATAGGCGACGATCTGTCCAGGGCCGTGATAGGTGATCTGTCCGCCGCGATCGATCCTGATGATCGGGATGCCGGTGGGACGCAGCAGGTGTTCCGGTTTGCCCGCCAAGCCTTGCGTATAGGTGGGCGGATGCTGCGCCAGCCAGATTTCGTCGCGTGCCCCCGGTGTCTGTCCATCGGGCGCACGTTCGGCGGTGAGTTTCCTCATCGCGTCCCAGGTCGGCCGGTATCCGACCAGGCCGAGCGAGCGGATGACAGGGGTGTGAGGGTTGGGCGGTGTGGTGCGAGGGTTCTCCGCGTGATCCTCCCCGTCCCTCATAGCACCATCACCACCATCGGATGGTCGCACAACTCCTGGTAAACCGCATCGAGCTGCTCACGCGAGGTGGCCCGGATGGTGCAGGTCAGGCTGACATAGCGGGCGTTCCTGCTGGCGCGCATTTCCATGCTGGCGGCGGCGAACCCCGGATCGTGTTTGTTGACCACTTCCAGCACGGCCTGCGCGAATCCCGCCTGTTGCAGGCCGAATATCTTCAGCGGGAACTCGCAGGGATATTCGAGCAGGCTGTCGGTCAGTTTGTTTGCTGGCAATTCGCTCATTGTTGGCCGTTGGCTCATGCACGCATCACGTTACGTTTGAAATCCTGATATAGCGCGTGCAACCGGTCGAACATCACACCCGGTTTCCCGGTGCCGACCGGTTTCCCGTCGAGCTGCGTGATCGCCAGCACCTCCTTGGTGGACGAGGTGAGCAGCAGTTCGTCGGCGGTGAACACTTCCGCGGCGGAGATCCTGCGTACCTCGTGGGGGATGGCATTGGCGGCTGCGAGTTCCAGCACCACATCGTAAGTGATGCCGGGCAGCATCAGGTTGTCCTTGGGCGGGGCGAGCAGCGTGCCGTCCTTCACCACGAAGATATTGCTGGCAGCGCCTTCGGTCAGGAAATTGCCCTCGGCCAGAGACCCGGAACGGATCAGGATGGTTTCGGCACAGCCTGCATCGACCGCCATCTGGCGCAGCAGCACGTTGGGCAGCAGCGCGATGGACTTGATGTCGCAGCGCAGCCAGCGGTTGTCCGGCGCGGTGATGCATGCGACGCCGCTGTGCAGCAGGTCGGCAGGCGGGGTGGGCAGCGGGTTGCTCATCATGAACACGGTAGGCGCGACCGGCGGCCTGGGGAAGGCGTGGTCGCGCTTGGCTGCGCCGCGCGTGATATGCAGGTACAGGTATTGATCCTTGCCGGGATTGCGTGCGACGAGCTCGTCGATGATGTGCGCCCATTCCTCGTTGCTGTGCGGATTGGCGAGCCTGATACCATCCAGGCTGTGTTGCAGGCGGCGCAGATGTTCTTCCAGACGGAATGCGCGGTGCGAATACACCGGGATCACCTCGTACACGCCGTCGCCGAAAATGAAGCCGCGATCCAGTACGGGGACCTTTGCTTCTTCGATGGGCATGTATTGCCCGTTCAGGTAGATCGTCATGTTGTATCCTTTTTATTCGAAAAACAGGCGGATGCCATCCCAGCCGCGCGAGAGCACATTCGCCAGCGGCGCATCCTCCAGGGCGACCAACGGGAATTCCGCATAGGGTTTGCCGGACAGGGTCAGCTTGAGCACCCCCAGTGGTTGCCCGCCGCCGACCGGCGCGAGGATGGGTTGGCGCGTTTCCATCGTCGCCGTGAGCTGGGCAAGCCTTCCTTTGGGGATGGTCAGGAACAGATCCTGGCGAAAGCCCGCCTTGAGGTGGCTTTTCGTGCCTTTCCATACACGTATCATGGCGACGGTCTGGTCCTTCTGGTACAGGCGCACCGTATCGAAATACTGGAAACCGAAATTCAGCAGTTTCTGGCTTTCGGTGGCGCGCAGGTTGTCAGAAGCCACACCGAGCAGCACCGAGATCAGGCGTCGGCCATCGCGCTTGGCAGAGCCGACCAGGCAGTACCCGGCGGTTTCGGTATGCCCGGTTTTCAGGCCGTCCGCATAGGGGTCGATCCATAGCAGGCGGTTGCGGTTCGCCTGGGTGACGTTGTTGAAGGTGTAATCGCGCAGCCCGAACAGCGCATAATGCTGCGGGTAGTCGCGCAGGATGGCGGCGGCCAGCAAAGCCAGGTCGAATGCGTTACTGTAGTGTTGTGCGTCCGGCAGGCCGACCGGATTGGCGAAGTGGGTGTTGTTCATGCCCAGCCGTTTCGCTTCACGGTTCATCAGGTCAACGAAGCCCGCTTCACTGCCCGCGATATTGAGTGCCAGCGTGATGGCCGCATCGTTGCCGGATTGCACGATCAGGCCGCGCAGCAATTCGCCCACGGTCACGGCTTGTCCGGGCTTGAGCAGCATGCGTGACTCGCCGCTGATGTTGCGCACTGCAGCAGCGGGAACTGTCAGGACCTGTTCCGGCAGCAGCGTGCCGTGCCCGAGTGCATCAAAAACCACGTAGGCGGTCATCAGCTTGGTCAGCGAAGCGGGTTCCATGCGCATATCGGCATTTGCGCCCACCAGGACCTGGCTGCTGGTGTAGTCATACAACAGGTAGGACCTGGCTGCCAGGGGCGGGGCGGCGGGCATTTGCGGCGGCAGCGCGAATGCAGGGGCAGTCAACAGCAGGCCGGCAAGCAGGATGATGATATTCATGGCTGGGGGTGGCATCTTCGGGGAGCGATTATAGTCCCGGAAGCCGCCTCGACGCATCCCGTGATATTTGTCGGGCCAGTTTTCTGGCGCCACGTCGTCCATGACATCAGGCGGGAACCGGCAGGCGCCTCCGGAAAGGGTAAGGCGCGTATTGCAAATGACCTACTCTGAATGCGAGGGCGGTTTGGCGAGCTTGCGTTGCAGCGTGCGGCGGTGCATGTTGAGCGCGCGTGCGGTGGCCGAAATGTTGTTGTCATGCTCGCGCAGCACGCGCTGGATATGTTCCCATTCCAGATTCTCGATCTGTGTCGGCTGCGCCTTGATCGGTGTATTCGCGTCGGCAGCATGTCCGAACGCCGCCATGATCTCGTCCGCGTTGGCGGGCTTGGCGAGATATTGCGTTGCGCCCAGCTTGATGGCCTCGACGGCGGTGGCGATGCTGGCATAACCGGTCAACATCACGATGCGCGTATTCGGGTCGAGTTCGTGCAGGACCTTGACCAGCACCAGGCCTGGCGCACCGCCCATCTTCAAATCCACTACCGCGAATTCCGGCGGGTTCGCCCTGGCCAGCGGGATGGCCTCCTCAACGCTGTGCGCCACAGAGATGCTGAATCCGCGTTTTTCCAGTGCGCGCTTCAGCACCTTGCAGAAGGTGATATCGTCATCCACCAGCAGCAGCGAGGCGGACTCTTCATTCAGGTCGGTCATACGTCAGCCCTGGTTATTGGCAAAATGATTTTCGTGGTCGCGCCGCCCTGCTCGCGATTGAACAGGCGCACCGAACCGCCCAGACGTTCCAGGGTGGCATTGGCCAGGAACAGGCCGATCCCGTGCCCCTCTGTTTTGGTGGTGAAGAATGCCGAGCCGGCCTTGTGCTCCGCTTCATCGCTTAGCCCGCTCCCGTGATCGTGGATCTCCAGCGTGAAGTGGGCGGCATCCCAGTGCGTGCATATTTCAATTGCCTGTGAAGTGCCGTTCGCGGGGGCTGCATCCGCTGCGTTGTTGAGCAGGTTCATCAGCGCGGCGCGCAGCGTGACATCCGCGCTGACGAGCGGTGCCGGTCGTGCGCCATCACTGCGATACCGGTATTGTGCGGCGGGGCGCAGCAGCTGCCATTCATCCAGTACTTCGGCCATCAGGCGGTCCGCCGGCTGCGGCGAGGCCGCCCCGCTGACCTGCGCATTGGCCAATATCTTGTCGAGGATGCGCTTGCAGCCACGCACCTGCTCATTGAGGATGGTCAAGGCATCGCGCCAACCGGGCTGCGCTGCGGCGTCGTGCTGCAATTCCCCGATCACCACCGCCATGGTGGACAGCGGCGTGCCCAGTTCATGCGCGGCCCCGGCGGCCTGTGTGCCGAGAGCGACGATCCGTTCGTTGCGCAGGATCTCCTCGCGCACGCGGGCCAGTGTCTCATCGCGGTTGCGCACCGCCTGCGCCATTTGCACCACGAAGTAGGCCACCACCACCGTGCTGAAGACAAAGCCGAGCCACATGCCCACCACATGCGCATTGAACGCACTGTCGCCGTCATGCTGGTGGTTGTGCGGCAGGGGAATGTAGTAGAACATCAGCACGCTGTAGCAGGCGGCGGTGAGCGCCGCCATGCCCCAGGTATGGCGGCCCGGCAGCGTTGCGGCGGCGATCACCAGCGGCAGCAGGTAAAGCGAGACAAAAGGGTTGGTCGAGCCGCCGCTGTAATAAAGCAGGATGCTGAGCGCCAGCACATCGACGCACAGTTGGCCGAACAGCTCCATGTTGGGAACCGGTTTGCCGTTGCGCAGGCGCAGCCAGGAAAACAGATTGATCGCGGCGAGAGCGGCGATGGTCAGCAACATCGGCTGCCAATCCAGATCCAACTCCAGAATCTTCCAGACTGCCGCAAGCGTCAGAAGCTGGGCCGTGACAGCCATGCTGCGCAGCGCAACCAGCCGGCGCAACTGGCTGTGCCCGGGGAGGGAGGAAAGTATCGTATTGCCCATATAATCATTGTAAGCGGAGGGGAGTATCGGGGGGTGCGGCATTTTGTCGCATTTCCGGGCGGAACCTTTGAATTAGAATGGACCGCAGGAACAGATGGCTTTTTCGGCATGTATAATCCCCATATCCAATTCACTTCATAACAGGAAAACATCATGACTAATTTGTATCGGTTGGGCGGGCTGCTGGCGGCCCTGTTGCTGAGCGTTGGCGCTTATGCGGGCGATATCCAGGTTGAAGGCGCATGGACGCGCGCAACCCTTCCAGGGCAGGATATGGCGATGGTGTACATGTCCATCACCAGCAAGCAGAATGCGACGATAGTCGGAGTTTCGAGCAATGCCTCCAAAGCTGCGGAAATGCACACCATGGAGCATAAAGGCGGCATGATGAAGATGTACCAGGTCAAATCCATCGGCTTGCCGGCCAATGCGCGGCTGGACATGAACATGCATGGCTATCATCTGGTACTGGCCGGGTTGAAGGCCCCGCTCAAGGCCGGCGCCACCGTACCGTTGACGATGAATATCGAAATGTCCGACAAGAGCAGCGTCAAGGTTGATGTGCAGGTGGAAGTCAAGCCGCTGAAGGAACCAAAGAAATGAGGCGCAGGGTATGAAATCCACGGTTGTTCCTGCTCTCCGGATGTTTCAGCAGGCGGGTCTCATACCACCGGTTCTCCATGTTGCCGGGCATGGGGTTCGGTCACGCGTGAATTGACCCGGTGGCTTGCGGCGCAGCCGGGATACCGCTGTTTCGGGTTGCGCGCCGTGTTTCAAGGCTTGCCGCCGCACCTCTGTGGCCGCTACGCCGACGCTGATCCCGGCATCATGCCATCCTGGCCGGGGCGATTCCCGCTGTCCGTTATGAGGATTCCAGGCTGGATGACCGGCGGCACTGGCATGCGACGCAAAAGATTCCGATACTGAAAGGTTGCAATGCTGGAGATGTTCTCTACCCCCCAGTTCTGGGTGGACGTGTTCAAGATCATCATGATCGATCTGCTGCTGAGCGGCGACAACGCGGTGGTGATCGCGCTGGCGTGCCGCAATTTGCCGCCGCACCAGCGCAGCAAGGGCATCCTGTTCGGTGTGGGCGGCGCGATCGGCCTGCGCATCGTGCTGACCTTCTTTGCGGTCGGACTGCTGTCGCTGCCCTACCTGAAGCTGGTCGGCGCGCTGCTGCTGCTGTGGATCGGCATCAGGCTGATCCTGCCCGAGGAGGAGCACGGCGCGGCCAACATCAAGGCCGACACGCGCCTGTTCGGCGCGATCAAGACCATCATCATCGCCGACTTCGTGATGAGCCTGGATAACGTGCTGGGCGTGGCGGCGGCGGCCAAGGGCAATGTGTGGCTGCTGGTGTTCGGCCTGCTGGTCAGCATCCCGATGATCGCGTGGAGCAGCCAGATGGTGCTGAAACTGATCGACCGTTATCCACTCATCATTTACGCGGGCGGCGCGCTGCTCGGCTATGTGGCGGGCGAGATGCTGGTCGGCGAGGCGTCGTTCGCAGCGATCGCCGAGACGCGCCACTACCTGCACTGGCTGGTCCCGGTGTCGTGCGCACTGCTCGTGGTGGCACTCGGCATGTGGCTGGCCGCACGCAAGGCTGTTTCCCGGGCGGCGGTCGATCTGGTGGATGAAACGGTTCTGACGGGCACGGATGGCGAGCCATCCGGCCGATAAACCATGAGGAGGGAACGATGAAGATACTGATTCCGGTGGATGGCTCGGTCAATGCGCAGCGCGCGGTTGACCATGTGATCAGGAGCATCGGCGCACTGAAGGAGCGGCCGCAACTGTTGCTGCTGAACGCGCAATGGAATGTGGCGACCGGCAACGTCAAGCTGTTCATCGACCAGAAGACCATCGACGATTATTATCGCGAGCAGGGCAAGGCGGCGTTGCAGGCGGCGCGTGCGGCGCTGGATTCCGCGGCGTTGCCCTACCAATACCATATCAGTGTCGGCACACCGGCAGAAGCGATAGTCCAATACGCCAATGAACAGGGTGTCGACCAGATCGTGATGGGCCGGCAGGGGCAGGGTGGCTTGCAAGCGTTGCTGCTCGGGTCCGTGGTGAGCAAGGTGCTGCACCTCGCCGATTGCCCGGTACTGCTGGTGAAATGACCAGGCCGTGTTAGCCGGGTAATTTCCGCCAATAAATCAGAAGGGTTATGGTGCGTTGCTGCGAAATACCTTAATATTCGGAGCGCAAGTTCTACGACAACGGGCATCAGGGGGTGGTAGTGGACAAGTGGTCGTTCTGGAAAAAAGACTGGTTTGTCGGTCTGCTGGTTGCGCTGGTGTTCTTGTCAGGCGCGAATAGCGACCTGATGCAAAGCCTGGAGCGCAAGGCCTATGACTTGGGCGTGCTGGCTTCCTCCCGGGTGCCGAGCGACAGAATCGCGGTGATCGCGATCGATGATCAGAGTATCGCCAATCTGGGCAGGTGGCCTTGGCCGCGCGAGATCCACGCCAGGATGATCGATATTCTGTCGGCGAGCCACGCAAAAGTGATCGGGCATACCGCTTTCTTTTTTGAGCCGCAGGTCGATGCCGGACTGGGCTACATCTACAAGATCGCCGAATTGCTCGGCAAGTCCTCGCTGCTTGAGAGTGCCGATGCGGCAGACCCGGCCAGTTCGGTCGGTGCAGCAAGTTCGGTCGGTGCGGCAAACCGGATCGAGATGCCCCAGATGGATGCCTTGCTTCTGGAGGCAAGGAAGAATCTGGACAACGACCAGAAGCTCAGCGAAAGCATGGCCGGGGCCGGCAATGTGTTGCTGGCGATGTTCTTCGAGCTGGGCGAACCACAAGGTAAACCGGACCGGCCCTTGCCGGACTATGTGCTGCGCAATAATCTTGTGAACGTGAAGGATGCCGGCACTTCCGGCGCGGCCTCCCTCCCTTCACGAAGCGTGCTGGCGCCGATCCCGGTGCTGGGCAGCAGGGCGTTGGCGGCAGGGCATCTCAACAGCTTTCCCGATGTGGATGGCGCGGTGCGTACCGAACCATTGGTGGTGGGCTATTACGACCAGTACTACCCTTCGCTTTCATTGATGCTGGCAGCAAGGAGCCTCAATCTCGAACCCGGGGATATCCATGTCGACCTGGGCGAAGGCGTGCAACTGGGCAATCAGAAGATTGCCACCGATCCGCTTCTGCAGATGTATACCTATTTCTACAAGGACAGGGATGGTCGGCCGGCCTTCCCGGTGGATTCCTTCTATGATGTATTGACCGGCAAGATTCCGGCAGAAAAATACCGTGACAAGATCGTGCTTATCGGTGCGTCGGCTGCCGGTGTGGGCACCTTGCAGGTGACGCCGATATCGCCTGGTATGGCACCGGCAGTGACTTTGGCGCACTCGGTGTCCAGCATCCTCAAGGGAGACTACTTTGTTGCGCCGGACTGGGGTGGTTTGGCGCAAATGGGCATATTCCTGTCGGTCGCGCTGTACCTGATCCTGCTGTTACCGCGCTTGAGTGCGGCGGTTGGTGCGGCGGTTACCGCTACACTGCTTGCGGCGCTGCTACTGGTGCATTTCGTGCTGATGACGACGCAGGCGCTGTGGCTACAGCTGATGTTGCCCGCCACTTTGTTGCTGGTGGGTCATGCACTGCTGACCACCAAGCGCCATCTGGTGACGGAGAAGGGCAAGCAGAGATCCGATGCAGAATCTGCGGAGAGCAACCGCATGCTGGGCCTGGCCTTCCAGGGGCAGGGGCAACTGGATATCGCCTTCGACAAGTTCCGCAAGGTGCCGATAGACGACAGCCTGATGGAGGTGCTGTACAACCTGGGGCTGGACTTCGAGCGCAAGCGCCAGTTCAACAAGGCAGAGTCGGTGTTCAAATACATGGCGGAATACAATTCCAAGTTCCGCGATCTGGAGCAGCGCCTGAACCAGGCGCACGCCATGTCGGAAACCGTCATGCTGGGTGGGGGCGGCGGCCGTACCAATGCCAGCACCATGATGCTGGACAAGGCTGGCGTGTCGAAACCGATGCTGGGGCGCTACGAGATCGAGAAGGAACTCGGTAAGGGTGCGATGGGCGTGGTGTATCAAGGCAAGGATCCCAAGATCGGCCGCGTGGTGGCGATCAAGACCATGGCGCTGGCGCAGGAGTTCGAGCCGGACGAGTTGCAGGACGTGAAGGAAAGGTTCTTCCGCGAGGCGGAAACGGCCGGGCGCCTCAACCATCCGAACATCGTATCCATCTACGATGCCGGCGAGGAGCACGACCTGGCTTATATCGCAATGGAATTCCTCAGGGGCAAGGACCTGGTGCCGTTCACCAAGCCGGATAACCTGCTGCCGTTGCCCAAGGTGATGAGCATCATCGCCCGCGTCGCCGATGCGCTGGATTATGCGCACAAACAGAACGTGGTGCACCGCGACATCAAGCCGGCCAATATCATGTACGACCCGGAAACGGATACGCCCAAGGTGACCGATTTCGGTATCGCGCGCATCACCGATTCGAGCAAAACCAAAACCGGCATGGTATTGGGTACGCCGTCATTCATGTCGCCGGAACAGTTGGCGGGCAAAAAGATCCAGGGCGGCTCGGATTTGTTCTCGTTGGGAGTGAGCTTGTACCAACTGGCTTGTGGTAAGCTTCCGTTCGAGGGGGATTCGATGGCCCAGCTGATGTACCGTATCGCCAACGAGCCGCACACCGATATCTTGAGTATCCGGGCGGATTTGCCCCCATGCCTGGCGGCAATCATCGACAAGTCGCTGGCCAAGCAGGACGAGGACCGTTATGCCAATGGTGCGGAAATGGCCGAAGCGTTGCGCCAATGCGCGGCCAGATTGCAGGGGTAGACCATGAAAATAGAGGATGTGCTTGAAATAGTCAGCCTGACCAACCCGGGGATGGTGCGATCGCACAACGAAGACAGCGTCGCGCAGGAATTGTCTTGCGGCCTGGTCGTTCTGGCGGACGGGATGGGTGGTTATAATGCGGGAGAGGTGGCGAGTGGCATTGCAGTTTCGGTGGTTACCACGGAGATATGCCAGCGCTTGCAGAATGCCAGCCCGACGGATCGTGATGATGCAAGCGGAGAGGAATTGGGGGTGGTGCTGCTGCGCGACAATATCCAGCGGGCGAATTCCTCGGTTTTTCATGCCGCACAGAGCCAGCCGCAATACGCGGGGATGGGCACGACCATCGTTTCCGGACTGTTCTATGACAACCGCGTGGTTGTCGGGCATGTGGGTGATTCGCGCATGTACCGGTTGCGTGGCGAGGCACTGGAGACGATCACCCGCGACCATTCCCTGTTGCAGGAGCAGATCGACGGGGGAATGATCAGCGTAGAGGATGCGCGCCGGTCCAAGAACAAGAATCTGGTGACGCGCGCGGTCGGGATCGATGCCGAAGTGACGCCGGAGATCCATGTGCATGACGTGCTGGTCGGGGATATCTACCTGTTGTGCTCCGACGGCCTGAACGACATGCTGGAGGACGAGGACATCCAGTCCACGCTGTATGCGATGCAGGGCAACCTGCCGCTGGCGGCGGAGCAACTGATCCAGATGGCGAACGACAATGGCGGCCGCGACAATGTTTCGGTGATACTGGTGAAGGTGAAGGGCGAATTTGCCGTGCCGCGTGGCTGGCTGGCAAGGCTGCTCGATTGGTTCAGGAAATAATCGGCTCAAAATCTAGTTCGGGGAAGGGTCACGGCTATGGCTGCAAAATTGATACTCAGCATGGATGGGGTGGTAATCAGGGAATACCCACTGAGCAAGGAGCGCATGACCATCGGGCGCAAGGCGCACAACGACATTGTCATCGACAATCTTGCGGTAAGCGGTGAGCATGCCGCAATCGTCACCATCCTGCACGATTCCTTCCTAGAAGACCTGGACAGCACCAACGGCCTGGAAGTGAACGGGACGCCAACCAAGAAGCACTTCCTGCAAAACAATGATCTGATAGAGATCGGCAAGTACAAACTGAAATACATCAACGACCAGGCGGGGCAGGCGAGCGCGGATGATTTCGAGAAGACCATGGTGCTGCGCGCACCGGTCAAACCGGCTGCACCAACCGCACCGGCTGCAGATAAAGGCGATGCGACTACCGGTTTCATGAGGACGCAAGTCAATGGGGATGCCGCGCAAGCTGCAGGTGCGGTAGAAAGAACCGGCAAGTTTGATGTTCTTCGTCCACCGGTTGCGCCGGCAGCAGCAGTACCTGCACCTGCCAGCCCTGCACCAGCCAGCCCTGCGCCTGCAGCGACACCCGCGCCGCAGGCGGCGGCAGTGCAGATACTGACCGGGCCCAATATCGGCAAGGAGCTTGAGCTGGTGAAAAATCTTACCACGCTGGGCAAGCCCGGCGTACAGGTGGCTGTCCTGACCCGCCGTCCGCACGGCTATTTCATCACCCACGTGGAGGGTGCAAGCCATCCGCTGGTGAACGGTACGGCATTGGGTGACCAGCCGCATCAGCTGAATGATCATGATGTGATCGAGCTGGCCGGGGTGAAGATGGAGTTCTATTTCAAGGGATAACGGAAGGCAGAAGCCGTATTAGGGCTTCTGCATGACCGCCTTAAACGGGGGAGTGAAGATCGGGGTTCGGGATGCGAGGATTCAGGATGACTCCATCTCCCCTCCGCTTGTGCCAATTCATGATCGGCTTGCCGGCGTATCCCGCGGGCGCCTCTGCCTTCTGATGGAACCACTGATGAGACTCCCAGTCATTCTACCCAGCTGTCAAAGAGCGATAACCAGGTGGTTGGTTATGCCGGGGTCCGTGGCGTGAAGAAGAACGCGATACTGATCGGCCTGGGCCTGCTGATCGTTCTGGTTTTCGTCGGCAACGCCGCCCGCTTCTACAGGCTGGGTTTTGTCGACCAGCTGTCCACCATCCTGTACGACTATCGTTTGCAGCTGACCATGCCGCGCACGATGGACGATCGCATCGTCATTCTCGATATCGATGAGAAGAGCCTCAAGGAGGAAGGTCGCTGGCCATGGAGCCGTGATCGCCTCAGCATGTTGATGGACAAGCTGTTCGACAAATATGGCGTTGCGGTGGTCGGCTTCGACGTGGTGTTCGCCGAAAAGGACGAGAGCTCGGGGCTCAAGGTATTGCAAAGGATCGGACAGGGGCAACTCAGGGGGGATGCGCAATTCCAGGCGACATTGGCCCAGATCCAGCCGCAGCTCGAATACGACAATCTGTTCGCCGGCAGGATCAGGAACCGCAACGTGGTGCTGGGTTACTACCTGACCAACCAGAAGGATAACAATGTATCGGGGGCGCTGCCCGAACCGGTCTTTCCGGCCGGCACGTTCAAGGGGAGACCGATCGGATTCACGGCCTGGAACGGTTACGGGGCGAACCTTCCTGAATTGCAGAAGGCCGCGGCGAGCGCCGGACACTTCAATCCGCTGGTGGACGCTGACGGCGTGGTGCGGCGCGTGCCGATGCTGGCCGAATACAACGGCGCCTATTATGAGTCGCTGTCTCTCGCCATGGTGCGCACCCTGCTGGGGCAACCCGCCCTGCTGCCGGGTTTTGTCGAGGGGAAGACCAGCGGGTATGGCGGCCTGGAGTGGCTGGAACTGGATACGCCGGCCGGCAAGCTGAAGATCCCGGTGGACGATGAGGTATCGACCTTTGTGCCATACCGCGGCGAGCAAGGGAGCTTCCGCTATGTTCCGGTTGCCGACGTGCTGCACGACCGTATCGAGATCAGCCAACTCAGGGACAAGATCGTGCTGGTGGGCACCACTGCCCCGGGACTGCTGGATATGCGTGCCACACCGGTCGCCGAGGTATATCCGGGAGTGGAAGTGCACGCCAACATGATCTCCGGCATCCTCGACCAGAACCTGAAGGAACGGCCACCCTACATGATCGGTGCCGAAGTGGTCTGGCTGCTGTTGGTCGGCATTGCCCTGAGCTTCCTGTTGCCACAGCTCGGCCCCGGCAAGGCGATGCTGGTTTCGGCATTCGTGCTTGCCATTACGCAGGGCATGAGCCTGGCCGTCTGGCATTACGGGAATCTGTTGTTGCCGGTGGCGAACAGCCTGGTGATGATCGTCCTGCTGTTCGCGCTGGACATGTCCTATGGCTATTTCGTCGAGTCGCGCACCAAGCGCCAGATCACCGGTTTGTTCGGGCAATATGTGCCGGGCGAACTGGTCGAGGAGATGGCGGAGCATCCGGAAAGCGTGTCCATGGAAGGCGAGAGCCGCGAGATGACCATCCTGTTTTCCGACGTGCGCGGCTTCACCACCATTTCCGAGGGACTGGACCCGAAAGAACTGACGCTGCTGATGAACGAGTTCCTGACCCCATTGTCCCGCGTCGTTCACAAGCATCGCGGCACCATCGACAAATATATGGGCGATTGCATCATGGCTTTCTGGGGCGCCCCCCTGCCGGATGCGAACCATGCGCGCAATGCCATATCGGCGGGCATCGAGATGCAGGCGACCCTGAAAGCCCTGCAACCGCACTTCAGGGAACGCGGCTGGCCGGAGATCCATATCGGCGTGGGCATCAACAGCGGGCGCGTCAGCGTCGGCAACATGGGTTCGGAAGTGCGCGTGGCCTACACGGTGATGGGCGATGAAGTGAATCTCGCCTCCCGCCTGGAGGGCATCACCAAACAATATGGCGTCGGCGTGATCGTCGGCGAAAACACCAGGAACGCCGTAACCGACTTCGTCTATCGCGAGCTTGACCATGTGCGGGTAAAAGGCAAAGATAAGCCGGTGGCGATCTACGAGCCGGTCGGACTGGTCAGCGAAGTGAGCAAGGCGCTGCAGGATGAGGTCAGGCTGTTCCATGAAGTGCGCCGCCTGTATCGCAGGCAGGACTGGGATCAGGCCGAATTGCAGCTGATGAACCTGCAGCGCATGTCGCCGGAAACCGCGCTGTACCGGATCTACGCCGAGCGTGTTGCCTACTTCCGCAGGAATCCGCCGGCTGCGGATTGGGACGGCGTGTTCGTGTTCCAGACGAAATAGGGAGTGACGGATGCAAAGCGGCAAACAGGAAGCAGGAGCGGCTGTTCGGGCACTCCCCTTGCCTTTCCCCCGCCTTTCCTTGCGGAATCACAATAAAGGCTGACAGGACAATGAAGCTCAGGATACTGGGGTGCAGCGGCGGAATCGGTGGCAATCTGTATACCACTTCTTTCCTGCTCGACCGTGACGTGCTGATCGATGCGGGAACGGGCGTCAATGAACTCAGCCTCACCGAGATCAGCATGATCGACCATGTTTTCATCACCCATTCGCATCTCGACCATATCGCCTGCATCCCGTTCATGGTGGACAGTGCGTGGTCCATGCGCGATCGTCCGCTGACCATCTATGCCACCGAGGAGACACTGGACATCCTCAAACGGCATATCTTCAACTGGAAGATATGGCCAGATTTCAGCCAGATCCCCAATGCCCGGCAACCTTCCATGCGCTACCAGCCGATAGTGCTGGGTGAGACCGTCGTGCTGGGCGAGCGCAGGATAACCGCCATCCCGGCCAACCATGCAGTGCCTGCGGTCGGCTATCACCTGGATAGCGGCAAGGCGAGTCTGGTATATAGCGGGGATACCACCACCAACGACGAGGTATGGAAGGTGGTCAACAGGATCGAGAATCTGCGCTATCTCATCATTGAGACCGCGTTCTCGGATGGCGAAAAAGAGCTGGCCGTTCTTTCCAAGCATCTTTGCCCCAGCTTGCTGGCGGAGGAATTGGGGAAGTTCCAGCGCGAGGCCGAGGTGTTCATCACCCACCTGAAGCCCGGTGAGGTGGAACTGACCATGCAGCAGATCGAGGGCGGTATCCATGACCGCTGCCCCAGGATGTTGCTGAACAACCAGGAATTCGAATTTTGATGAACCGGCCAACCATCCTGCCATGCGTCCACGAGAGGCTTGCCAGGTGGCTGGTTATAGAAGGCATGCGATGACTTACGCGCTCGATATCAAAGTGCTGGCCGGATTGGAACCGATCTCATTGTTCGGCCCGGGGCGGCTGCGCGAGTTGCTCGACTATTGCCATATCGAAACGATCCCCAAGGGAAGAGACCCGTTCAAGGCGCATGGACTGCAAGGCCAGTCGGTTTACCTGGTGGACGGCGAACTCGAGCTGGTCTACCAGGACGGCAACAGGGTGGTGGTCAACGCGCAATCCGAGTGGGCCAAGCATCCGCTGGGCAAACGCCAGCCGTACATCGTCTCCGCCACGGCATTGCGTGAAAGCCAGTTGTTGCGTGTCGATGACGAGTTGCTCGACCGGATGGTGACATTGGATCAGTTTTCCCAGCATGGTTCGGCGCAGGCTGCCGTGTCTGGCGGCGAAGACGGTATCGATGCCTCGACCAGCATCAAGCATCTGCTGAACTCCAGCATGTTCGGCGCAGACAGCCTCAAGAGCGGACCACTGGCGCATTTGCCGATGGCGAACATCAGCGCCCTGTTGGAACGCATCAAGGCGATGGCCGTATGGGAAGGTGATGTCATCATCCGCGAGGGCGAGGAGGGTGATTATTATTACCTGATCGACAGCGGCCGCGCCCAGGTGACCCGCCGCGTGGGCGGCGTGGATATGCCGCTGGCCAATCTCAAGGCAGGCGACGTGTTCGGCGAGGAGGCGCTTATTTCCGGCGGCAAGCGCAATGCGACCGTCACGATGAAATCCAACGGGGTATTATTGCGCCTCGGGCGGCAGGATTTTCTGGCGCTGTTGCAGGAGCCGTTGCTGCATAAATTGAGCTACGAACAGGCCAGACAGGCGGTGGCGCAGGGTGCGGTGTGGCTGGATGTCCGGCATCCGCCCGAGTACCGTTATGACAAGCTGCCCGGAGCGATGAATGTGCCGTTGAATGACATACGCAATGCGATCGGTGTCCTGGATCGCGGCAAGAAATATATCGCGTACTGCCAGAGCGGGCGGCGCAGCGCCGCTGCCGCATTCATCCTGGCGCAGGCGGGATACGATGTGCAGGTTCTGGATGGTGGGTTGTGGTCGGTGCCGAGACTGGCATCGCAGTAGCTTGGCAAAACAGGCAAGGGAGCAAGAATGAGTACAGTCATGGCGGCCAATGCCGCAGCGGGCAATGTCGGTGAGATCAGCCTCAAGCTCGAGTTCACCAAGAACCTCAATCACGTCGTCAACAAGATACATGCCACCAGCAACATCGACGAGATCATGCTGGATGTCAGCAAGGACATCTGCGCGCTGTTCAATGCCGACCGGCTGACCATCTATGTGGTGGGCGAGGACAATGCATCGCTTGTCTCCAAGGTCAAGACCGGCCTGAATTCCTTCAAGGACCTCAAGTTGCCGATCGCCGAGCAGAGTGTTGCCGGTTATGCGGCAATGCACAAGAAACTGCTCAACATCAAGGACGTCTACGATGAGCAGGAGCTCGCTGCCTATAGCGCGCAGCTGCGTTTCCTGCAGGAGGTGGACAAACGCACCGGCTACCGCACCAAGCAGATGCTGGTCGCGCCGATCCTGGATACGGGCGGCGACCTGGTCGGCGTCATCCAGGTCATCAACAACAAGGCCGGAGTTCCCTTCACCGCGATGGTCGAGGAAGGCGTGCAGGAGCTGGCGCAGAGCATGGCGGTGGCATTGCGCCAGCGCCAGCAAAGCACCACGGTCAAGACCAAATACGATTTCCTGGTGGCCGACGCGGTGCTCTCCGCGTCGGAATTCGAATTGGCGACCCGCACCGCGCGCCGCAAGGGAACCGACATCGAGGGGGTGCTGATCGATGAGTTCCAGGTCAGCACTGCCGCATTGGGCAAGGCATTGTCCACCTTCTTCGGGGTCCCTTATGAGCCGTACAAGGCGGATCGCATCAAGCCGTCCGATCTGCTGAAGAACCTGAAGCGGGAATATGTGGAAAGCAGCCACTGGATCCCGATCGAGGAGACCCAGGAGGGGCTGGTCATCCTGACCACCGACCCGGAGCGCATCCAGGCCTCGCGGGTGGTCAACAACATCTTTCCCAAGAACCGCCTGGTTTACAAGGTCTGCCCGCAGCGCGAATTCAAGCAGACCCTGGACCTGTTCTACGGCGGGGGCGCTTCCGACGTCACTGGCGGGTTCACTGCGGACGAGTCATCCATGGATGATCTGCTGTCCAGCCTCGGCGGCGACGAGGATGAGGCCGCCGGCACCAGCCAGGATGACGTCAACGCGGCGGCCGACAACGAACTGGTCAAGCTGGTCAACAAGATCATCGTGGACGCGTACCGGATGGGGGCATCGGACATCCATATCGAGCCGTTGCCGGGCAAGGGCAAGACACAGATCCGTGTGCGCAAGGACGGTTCGCTGATGAACTACATCGAGGTGCCGTCCACCTATCGCAACGCCCTGGTGACGCGCCTCAAGATCATGTGCGACCTGGACATCTCCGAGAAGCGCAAGCCGCAGGACGGCAAGATCAAGTTCAAGAAATTCGGCCCGCTGGATATCGAGCTGCGCGTGGCGACCCTTCCCTCGCAGGGCGGCGTCGAGGATGTGGTGATGCGTATCCTTGCTTCCGGCGAGCCGTTGCCGCTGGAGAAGATGGGTTTCTCCGCGCGCAATGACGCGTTGATCAGGGAGACGGTGAGCAAGCCGTATGGATTGTTCTTCGTTTGCGGCCCGACCGGTTCCGGCAAGACGACGACGCTGCACTCCATCCTGAAATACATCAACAAGCCGGACACCAAGATATGGACGGCGGAGGACCCGGTGGAGATCACCCAGAAGGGCTTGCGCCAGGTGCAGATCAACAAGAAGGCGGGGCTGGACTTTGCCACCATCATGCGCGCCTTCCTGCGCGCCGACCCGGACGTGATCATGGTCGGCGAGATGCGCGACAAGGAGACCGTCTCCATCGGTATCGAGGCTTCGCTGACCGGTCACCTTGTCTTCGCCACCCTGCACACCAACAGCGCGCCGGAATCCATCAACCGCCTGCTGGACATGGGCATGGACCCGTTCAACTTTGCCGATGCCCTGCTGGGCATCCTCGCGCAGCGTCTGGGCAAGCGCCTGTGCGGCGAATGCAAGAAACCCCATATTGCGACTGCCGACGAGATGAAATCGATGCTTGCCGAATACAGTACCGAGCTGCTCAACACCACGGCCTGGAAGAAGGACACGCTCGCCGAGACCAAGAAGTTGTATGCCGAGTGGGTCAAGCTGTTTGCCGATGACAAGGGGCAGTTCACGCTGTATTCGCCGGTCGGTTGCGAGAAATGTTCCGGCACCGGGTATCGCGGGCGGGTGGGTCTGCACGAGCTGCTGATCGGGACCGACGCGGTCAAGAAGGCCATTCAGGAGCACGCGCGCGTCGCCGAACTGTTGGCCATCTGCCTCGAAGACGGCATGCACACCCTGAAGCAGGACGGCATGGAAAAGGTTCTGCAGGGGGTTACCGATATGCACCAGATACGCGCGGTCTGTATCAAGTAGAGGGGCATAATGCAGTCTGCGGAGAACCTGCTGCATCGCCTCAAGGAGCTCAACGAGATCGGCATCGCCCTGTCCCAGCAGCGCGACATCAACAGCCTGCTGGAAACCATACTGGTCGCCGCGAAACGCATCACGCATGCCGATGCAGGCACGCTCTACCTGCACGAGCCGGAGCAGCGGGTGCTGCGCTTCGAGATCCTGCGCACCGACTCGCTGAATATCGCGATGGGCGGCACCAGCGGGATACCGATCACCTTCTATCCGATCCAGCTCTATGACAAGGAGGGCGGGCCCATCCACTCGATGGTGGTGAGCCACTCGGCGCTCAGCGGCGAGACGGTCAATATCCCGGACGCCTATACCGCGGAAGGCTACGATTTTTCCGGCACCAAGAAGTTCGACGCCAAGACCGGCTACCGTTCGCAGTCGTTCCTTGCGGTGCCGATGCGCAACCATGAAGATGAGATCATCGGCGTGCTGCAACTGATCAATGCGCAGGACCGGGAGAGCGGCGCGATCGTCCCGTTCTCGAAGGACGACCAGCAGTTGCTGGAATCGCTTGCCTCACAGGCCGCCATCGCGCTGACCAACCGCCGGCTGATCGTGCAGCTGGAAGAGCTGTTCGAGGCGTTCATCCAGCTCATCAATACCGCCATCGACGACAAGTCGCCCTATACCGGCGGGCATTGCGCGCGCGTGCCGGTGCTGACCATGATGCTGGCCGATGCGGTGAACCGCACCACCGAGGGGCCGCTCAAGGATTTCGTGATGAGCGGGAAAGACCGGCACGAGCTGAAGATCGCCGGCCTGCTGCACGATTGCGGCAAGATCACCACGCCGGTGCATGTGGTGGACAAGTCGACCAAGCTGCAAACCATCTTCGACCGTATCCATCTGCTGGACACCCGTTTCGAGGTGCTCAAGCGCGATGCCGAGATCGAGATGCTGCGTGCGCTGCACGAGGGCCGGGATGCCGAAAGCGTCCGTGCCGGGTATGAGGCGCGCATCCGGCAGCTGGACGATGACCGCGAGTTCCTGCGCCACTGCAACGTCGGCGGCGAAGCCATGTCGGAAGACGCGCAACAGCGTGTGCGCCGGATCGCCGCCTATCAATGGCGCGATGCCGATGGGAAAACGGGCAACTTCCTCAGCGACGATGAGGTCGAGAACCTTACCATCCGTGCAGGCACCCTGTCTGCCGCCGAGCGCGAGATCATCAACCATCACATCGTGGTCACCATCAAGATGCTGGAATCCCTGCCGTGGCCCAGGCATCTCAAGAACGTGCCGGAATACGCGGGGGGGCATCACGAGCGCATGGACGGCAAAGGCTACCCGCGCGGCCTGACGCACGACCAGATGTCGGTGCAGGCACGGGTGATGGGCATCGCCGACATCTTCGAGGCACTCACCGCCAAGGACCGCCCGTACAAGGAAGGCAAGACCCTGACGGAATCACTGACCATTCTCGGCAAATTCAAGGAGAACGGGCATATCGACCCGGACCTGTTCGATGTATTCATCCGCGAGAAGGTCTACCTCGATTACGCCAAACAATTCCTCGCGCCAGAGCAGATCGACGAGGTGGACCTGGGCAGGATTCCGGGGGTGAGCCTGAATGCGTGATTGTTCCGGGAAGCTATCGGGCCGGCCTTCGGCAGGTTCAGGGCAAGGACACAGGACCGGGATGATTGCCGGAAATTGTCACCCTGGTGATTATTATCGGCAGGCATGGGGGATCCTTACGTGAGTATTTTTTAATAAATCCAATGCAAATAAGTAGTTAGCTTATTGGCACGGCTATTGCATAATAACTGGCGACACACATCGTGTGTGTTGACCAGCGACTTGGCTGGCGTGGTTTGGCAGCCTAGTCGAATGGCCATACAGAGTTTATTCAAAAGGAGCTTTACATGAAAAACGTACAAAAAGGTTTTACCCTGATCGAACTGATGATCGTGGTCGCGATTATCGGCATCCTGGCCGCTGTGGCGATCCCCGCATACAGCGACTACACCAAGAAGGCCAAGGCGACCGAGCTGGTGCAGGGTTCTTCCGCACTGAAGACCGCAGTCGAGATCTGTATCGCGGACTTCCCGGATACCTGGGCTACCGAATGTAGCGCCGGCTCTAACGGTATTCCTTCCAACCTGCCGGATGATGCGGCCACCGGCATTGACGGTAGCGCCACAGCGGCTATTTCCGGCACGAAAGTGGTTGGTGCCAAGGAGGTTGCGGCGGGTGTAATCACCGTTGCTGCCACCACCGCACTGGCCGGCAAGACCGACACCACCAAGGGCTTGATCTACATCCTGACGCCGACTGTTGGTTCGGCTGGCGTGAGCTGGACCTCAAGCGGTTCGTGTGTGACCGACACACTGTGTAAGTAAGGTAGCATAAGGTTCGCACAAAAGCCGGGTCTCCCGGCTTTTGTGTTTTTGAGGTATCGGTCGGGTGGGGGGATGCATGCAAACTGGAAGAGCTGGATTG
>JBGARW010000020.1:0-28248 GCA_044230015.1 Gallionella sp.
CGCCACTTCAAGCCGCATACCGGCCACCCATGCATCCTGCAGGGCCACATCCATGTTCGGATTGAAAATGCGCTGCACCACCGGTTGCACGGCCAACCATGGTCGCAATTGCGCGCGATAGGTAATCTCGACCACCGTTTCGGACGAGTCGGACGCATTAAGCTGGCGATACTTGCCGCTAGCATGACTGGTAGTTACGGCAATACCGGCGGTGTCGCCGTCGCACCCGTCAAACAGCCCTTGGTAGAGCAGCCCCAGGCTGCCCGACCAATCCGCCTGATAGACATCCTTGTTGACTGTGCCGAAACGGACGAAGCCGGACAAACCCTGCGCATGGTCATCTTGTTCGGCACGAAGAGTACGTTCCGCCAGAAAGTAGAATCCCTGGTCAGGACGGCGCAACGGATTGCCGAATGCATCCACATCGACCAGGTCGTTGGCACGCGCCGAATAGCGCCACAGCCCTATGGCGGTCTTATTGTAATGGCCTTCATCCACCTGCGGGGTATAGCCGAACTCGACGACGGTGAGCGTGCCGTCGCCCTTGCCCAGCCTGATCTGCGTGCCCTGCGGGTTATTGAGGCTGCCCGGCACACCATCGGTCAATGCACCTTGCACGTAGAAGCCGGATGCGGCATATTTCGCACGCACCGCCAGTGCGCCCATCGGAAATACCGGCGGACCATTCTGCCCGGTCTGTGCCATTTCAGCCGACATGCCATAAGGTGGCTGAAGAAACAGGCTGGAAGTTTCGGTGACATAAAACTCTGAGTCGACTGCATACAACCCTGCCAGCACCGACAGCCTATCGTCGGCTGATTTATTTTGCAGCCATGCCTGAAAGAATTGTCCAGTACTGGTGCCTGTCTCGATGTTATCGACTCCGGCAAAGCTGCTGGTGTAATTGTTGATGGATCTATTGCCGTGCTGGACGTGATACTGGATGAAGATGGTGGTGGCATCCCAACCGAGCAGCTTATTCATGTCCAGATCGACCGCCGCCTCGCTGTTCATCAGCACACCCGCGCCGCGAGCAACACCGCCCGAAGTGTTGGCCAACATGTCGCTCTTGTGGGTCAGCTCCACCGTAACACCCTTGCTGTAGAGACTGGAACGTACTCCGCCCCAGTCGTCCGACAGCATCCTCGCATTCCGGTCAGGCACTTCTTCGCCCTCCGCAAATGCGATATTGCTCACCACAACTCCAACAAACACAATCTTTGACCACTGACCCAATACGCCACCTCTGACTTTACAGGCTATCTATATAACCATTCCAACTATCTGGCTGGATTCTAACTTGCCGCCATCGCTTGCGTCACCATTTGCAATGCGCGCGACGCCACCGCACAATTCAGCATCCATAGAACCTAAGGCTACGCTGTGAATAGCAACTCCATCCCTGAAATCAGATCCGGCCAGTCCGTTGAGCTGCTCAAGGAGCTGCATATCCTGACACGCGACGGCAAACTCAACCAGGACAGCCGGCGCAAACTGAAGCAGGTTTATCATTTGTATCACTTCATCGAACCGTTACTCGATGAAGCGCTCGCGACCGGACAAGGCCTGATACTAGTGGATCACGGGGCGGGCAAGTCCTACCTGGGCTTCATCCTTTACGACCTGTTCCTGAAAGCGCGCGAGGTCGGGCATATCTACAGCATCGAGACCCGCGGGGTGTTGGTCGACAGATCCCGCGAACTGGCGGAAAGTCTGGGCTTCGCGCGCATGTCGTTCTTGAATCTGTCGGTGGAAGAATCCATCCACTCACTACAACTGCCGGAACAGATCGATGTCGTCACTGCGCTGCACGCCTGTAACACCGCCACCGATGACGCGATCAAATTTGCACTGTACAAGCAGGCGAAATTCATCGTACTGATACCGTGCTGCCAAGCCGAGGTTGCCGCCGTATTGAACAGGCATAAGAACCAGTCGTTCAGCAAAACCCCGCTTTCGGAAATCTGGCGCCATCCGATCCACGCCCGCGAATTCGGCAGCCACCTCACCAACATCCTGCGCTGCCTGCTGCTGGAAGCGCACGGCTATCAGGTGACGGTGACAGAGCTGGTCGGGTGGGAGCACTCAATGAAGAATGAACTCATCATCGCCAGACGCACGAATGCACCGAGGAAGAATGCGCGGCAAAGGCTGGAGCAGATTCTGTGCGAGTTGAATCTGGAGGAATTGCGGGAGCGGTTCATTTACTAGTCATGTTATCTAACCGAGGTCTGGCGCGCCAATGCCCAAGCCACGTGTTCTCGCACCATCCATGAAGAATGCTCCACACGCGATCGCAAGGCTGCAACTACAGTTGCGCTTTGTGGCGCATTACCCAGCGCCACGGCGATGTTGCGCAGCCATTGTTCGTGGCCGATACGATAGATCGCGGTGCCGGCCAGCTTGCCGTCGAATTCGGCCTCGTCCCACGCGAACAACTCCGCCAGCGACACATCGTCCAGCCCGTGGCGCACGGCAAAATCCGGCTCGGCGCTGGCATGCGCAAACTTGTTCCATGGACAGATCAACTGGCAATCGTCGCAGCCGTAGATACGGTTGCCGATCAGCGGGCGCAGCTCGGCGGGAATGCTGCCCTTGAGCTCGATGGTCAGGTAGGAGATGCAGCGGCGCGCATCGACACGGTACGGCGCGACGATGGCCTGAGTCGGGCAGATATCGATGCAGCGCGTGCAGGTGCCACAATGCTCCCGCTGCGGCTCATCGACCGGCAGCGGCAGGTTCACGTAAATCTCGCCGAGGCAGAACCACGAGCCGTGTCCGCGCGACAGCAGCAGGGAGTGTTTGCCGCGCCAGCCGATACCGGCCTTGCGTGCCAGCTCCTTTTCCATGACCGGTGCGCTGTCGGTGAACACGCGCCCGTCGAATTCCGCCACCTCGGCACGGATTTTATCGGCCAGTTTCGCCAAGCGGTTGCGCATCACCTTGTGGTAATCGCGCCCCAGCGCATAGCGCGAAATGAAGGCGCGCCCGCCTTCCGCCAGCACCTGCCAACTGTCGCGCACGTTGGGCGGCGCGCAGTTCATGCGCAGCGAGATCACCCGCAGCGTGCCGGGCAGCAGTTCGGCCGGACGGCTGCGTTTGGTGCCATGTTTTGCCATATAATCCATCTCGCCGTGCATACCGAGCGCGAGCCATTCCAGCAGGCCGGCTTCCGCCGCCGAAAGATCGGTATCGCTGATGCCTACGGCCTGAAAACCGAGCTCCTGCCCCCACATGCGTATCCGGGTGGCAAGCGCGGCATGATTTATCGGTTGAGGATTTCCGTTTGGCCCTAGTTCAGGATTTCTATTTTGCATAGCCACGATGATAGCCGAATCAGCATCCATCTCGCCGATGAAGACGCGACCCTCGCACTGGCGCAACGCCTTGCAGCGCGGATCGAACCCGGCATGGTGGTCTATCTGCATGGCGACCTCGGCGCAGGCAAGACCACGCTGGTGCGTGGCGTACTGAATGCGCTGGGTTATGCCGGCCGCGTGAAGAGTCCCACCTACACGCTGCTTGAGCCATACCGGGTCACCGGATTAGACTTGCGCCACTTCGATCTGTACCGCCTGCACGATGAGGAAGAATGGGAGGCGGCCGGTTTCCGCGATGAATTCGACGGGCACAACATCTTCTTCATCGAATGGCCGGAAAAGGCGCGGGGATTGATCCCCCGGGCCGATGTGGAAATCGACTTTGCAATACTGGCGCAAGGCCGCGATACAAAAATCCATGCCAATACGGAAATGGGCAAGCAATGCTTAGAGCAGTTGTAAGACTCGCAACACTCCTGTCCCTCTGCTGGCTGCCCCTATTTTGGGCATCCGGGGCGCACGCCGCCATTGCCATCGGCTCGGTGCGTGTCTGGCCGGCACAGGATTACACGCGCCTGACACTCGAATCCAGACAAGCCATCCGCCACAACATGTTCACCGTAAGCAACCCGGAACGTCTAGTCATCGATCTGGAGGGCGTTGAACTTGGCAGCACGCTCAACGAACTGACCCAGCTGATCGGCAACGACGACCCCTATATCGCCAGCGTGCGCGTCGGACGTTTCAAGCCGGGTGTGGTGCGCCTGGTGCTCGACTTGAAAAGCGAGGTCAAACCGCAGCTATTCACACTCAAGCCGGTCGGCGAATATGGCTATCGCCTGGTGCTGGACGTGTATCCCGCCCAGCCACTCGACCCGTTGATGGCCCTGCTCGAAAAACCCAAAGCACCTGCCGCGGAAGCTGCCAGCGCCCCCACCGCAACCAGCCAGGCCACGGAAGAACCGCCCGCCGCAAAAGAACCTCCTGTAGAGGAAAAACCCAAGCTGACCCAGAGCATGAGTATCGGCAAGATCGACACCCAGCCGCCAGCCGCGGTCGCGCCTCCCAAAAATGTACCCGAACTGCGCGCCCGCACGCTGATCGTCGCCATCGATGCCGGACACGGCGGCGAAGACCCCGGCGCACGCGGCAAAAAAGGTTCTTACGAAAAAAATGTCACACTGGCGATTGCACGCAAGGTGAAGGCATTGGTGGATGAGGCGCCGAATATGCGTGGCGTGCTGATACGCGACGGCGATTACTTCATCCCGCTCATCGGACGCGTCACCAAGGCACGCAAGGTAAATGCGGATCTGTTCATCTCCATCCATGCCGACGCCTTCATCAAACCGGATGCGCGCGGCTCATCGGTATTCGCGCTCTCCGAACACGGTGCAACCAGCGCTGCGGCGCGCTGGCTGGCGAAAAAGGAAAACGAGGCGGATCTGATCGGCGGCGTGAATATCGCGGTGAAGGACCCCTATCTGGCGCGCACGCTGCTCGACCTGTCGCAGACCGCCACCATCAACGACAGCATGAAACTGGCCAAGCATGTACTGAACGAACTGGGCGACATCAACGACCTGCATCGCGGCCAGGTCGAACAAGCCGGGTTCGCCGTGCTGAAATCACCGGACATCCCGTCCATCCTTGTCGAGACCGCCTTCATCAGCAATCCCAGCGAAGAGCGTCGTCTGAATGACGAGGAATATCAGCTGAAAATCGCCAATGCGATCCTGGGCGGCATCAAACGCTACTTTGCGCAGAATCCGGCATTGTCCAAACCGAAGTTTGCACAGGCAGAATTCTAGGCTGGGAAAATCCCGGTAGACAAATAACGGTCCCCGCGATCGCAGACGATGAATGCGATGGTCGCGTTCCCAACCTGTTGCGAGATGCGCAGCGCCACGGCCAGTGCGCCGCCGGACGAGATGCCGCAGAAGATGCCTTCCTCGCGCGCCAGACGGCGCGTCATCTCCTCCGCATCGTGCTGACTCACATATTCCAGACTATCCACGTTCCTGCCGTCGTAGATCTTCGGCAGATAGGCCGGCGGCCATTTGCGGATGCCGGGGATCTGTGCGCCCTCTTCCGGCTGCACGCCGATGATGCGGATGGCCGGATTCTTTTCCTTGAAGAAGCGCGAGCAGCCCATGATGGTACCGGTGGTGCCCATGCTGCTGACGAAGTGGGTGAGCCTGCCTTGCGTATCGCACCAGATTTCTGGTGCCGTTCCCTCATAATGCGCCAGTGGATTGTCTGGATTGGCGAACTGGTCGAGGATGATGCCCTTACCCTCGGTACGCAGTTTTTCCGCCGTATCGCGCGCCAGTTCCATGCTGCCTTCTTTCGATGTCAGCACCAGCTCCGCTCCGAAGGCATGCATGGTCTGGCGGCGTTCTACACTCTGGTTATCCGGCATCACCAGGATCATCTTGTAGCCGCGCACCGCCGCTGCCATCGCCAGCGCGATGCCGGTGTTGCCGCTGGTCGCTTCGATCAGCGTGTCGCCCGGTTTGATCTCGCCGCGCTGCTCGGCACGCATGATCATCGACAGCGCCGGACGATCCTTCACCGAACCGGCGGGATTGTTGCCTTCCAGTTTGGCGAGGATGACGTTCGAGGTGTCGCCGGGGATGCGCTTGAGTTGAACCAGCGGCGTATTGCCGACGAAATTTTCTATGGAGGGATGCATATCATGCAGCCGCCTTGAGCATCTGCCCCACATACCTCGCTACGCCCTGCTCGACATTCAGGAACGGCTCGGCATAGCCGCTGTTGCGCAGTGCACTGATGTCGGCCTGGGTGTAGCTTTGGTATTTGCCGTGCAGTTGTTCGGGGAATGGGATGTACTCGATCAAGCCCTGCTGTTGCAGTTCGGCGAGGCTCAATACGCTTTTGCCTTCGGCGTTGCGCAGTGTGTTGACGACCGCTGCCGCCACGTCATTGAAGCTCTGTGCCTGCCCCGTACCAAGGTTGAAGATACCGGATCTGTGCGGGTTATCAAGGAAGTGCAGGTTAACCTTGACTGCATCCTCGACCGAAACGAAGTCGCGCAACTGCCCACCGTTGGCGTAGCCGTCGCAGCCTTCGAACAGCTTGACCTTGCCCTCGGCGCGATACTGGTTGAAGAAGTGGAACGCGACCGAAGCCATACGCCCCTTGTGTTGTTCGCGCGGTCCGTACACATTGAAGTAGCGCAGGCCGACGATCTGCGCGTTGCGCTTGTGCCAGCGGCGCCGCACGACCTGGTCGAACAGGAATTTGGAATAGGCGTACACGTTCAGCGGCGCCTCGCACTCGCGGCTTTCCCTGAACACGCTGCCGCCACCATACACCGACGCGGACGATGCATACAGGAACGGCACCTCTTCGTTCTGGCAATAGTTCAGCAGCTCCAGCGTGTACTGGTAGTTGTTGTCCATCATGTAGCGGCCATCGCTCTCCATGGTGTTGGAGCACGCGCCCTGATGCAGCACCGCTCTGACCAATCCGTCAAAAAAGCCATCCTGCAATTTTTTCAGGAAGTCTTCCTTGTCGAGGTAATCAGCGATTTCGCAATCGGCCAGGTTCCTGAACTTTTCGGCGTTCTTGAGGTTATCCACGGCGATGATGTTGTCCTCACCGCGTCCGTTGAGCGCCTTGACCAGATTCGAACCGATAAATCCGGCAGCCCCTGTAACGATATAGTACATTTTGTATTCCCCGGTTTGATCTGCAGGTTGGACTCCAGCCCGACCTACGGACTCATATCCTGAACGATTTCCTCGTGGCTCACCACCGCCGTACCCAATTTGCCGACCACGATACCCGCTGCACGATTGGCGATGCGCATCGCATCGGGCAAGTCCGCGCCGCTCGCCAGCATCACCGCCAGCGTGGCGATCACGGTGTCGCCCGCGCCGCTGACGTCGAATACTTCGCGTGTCTGCGTCGGCTCGTGCAGCGCCCCGTTGGCGCGGTACAGGCTCATGCCGTCCTCGCTGCGCGTGACCAGCAACGCGTCGAGCTGCAATTCGGTGCGCAGTTTCTCCGCCTTCGCGTCGAGTTCCGCCTCGGTCTTCCAGCTGCCCGCGACTTCCCGGAATTCGCTGCGGTTCGGCGTGAGCAGCGACGCACCACGGTAGCGTGCGTAATCGTCACCCTTGGGATCGACCAGTACCGGCTTGCCCGCCGCACGCGCCAGCCGGATCATCTCGCTGATATGCGCCAGCCCGCCCTTGCCGTAGTCGGACAGGATCACCACATCCGCCTCCGGCAGCTTGACCCGAAAATCCGCCAGCTTCGCATTCAGTACCTCGTGGCTGGGCGGCGTCTCGAAATCGATGCGCAGCAGCTGCTGGTGGCGCGCGACGGCGCGCAGCTTGATGATGGTAGAGATGCTGCTGTCGCGATGCAGCAGCGCGCTGAGGTTATCGTGCGCGTTGAGCAATCTTTCCAGGCACGCTCCAGCTTCGTCATCGCCGACCACCGACAGCAGGGTGGCCTGCGCGCCGAGCGCGGCGATGTTACGAGCCACATTGGCCGCCCCGCCGGGACGCTCCTCGACGCGCTCGACCTTGAGCACCGGCACCGGCGCTTCGGGCGAGATGCGGCAGACGTCACCGAACCAGTAGCGATCCAGCATCACATCGCCGACCACCAGTATCTTTGCACCGTCGAAATTGGGCAATACTGTCATAACGAAACCTCGACCTCCCTGTTGATATCGAGCAGCGCCTGCAGCGGGTCCGCCGCCCTGGTGATCGGGCGGCCGATCACCAGATAGCTGGAGCCCGCCTGCAGCGCGGCCAGCGGCGTCATCACGCGCGACTGGTCGTCGAGGCTGGCCTGCGCCGGACGGATACCCGGCGTCACGAGGCAAAACGCGTCGCCGCAATGTTTGCGCAACAGCGCGGCTTCCTGCGCGGAGCACACCACGCCGTCCAGCCCGCTGTCGCGCGCCAGCGTGGCGAGGCGCAGCACCATCTCGGCAGTTGTGGCGGCTATGCCGATGTCGACGAGGTCTTCCTGCGCCATGCTGGTGAGCATGGTCACCGCGATCAGCCTGGGCCGCTGCGCACTCTGCGCAATCGCCTCGCGCGCGCCTTCCAGCATCCTACGCCCACCCAGCGCATGCACGTTGACCATCCACACCCCCAGGCTCGCGGCAGCCTTGCAGGCCTGCGCAGTCGTATTGGGGATATCGTGGAACTTCAGGTCAAGAAAAATCTCGAACCCGCGCTTCATCAGTTGTTCCAGCAGCTCCGGCCCGGTCGCAGTGAACAACTCCTTGCCGACTTTCATGCGGCACAGTTCAGGCTGGAGCCGCTCGGCCAGCGCCAGCGCCGAGGCAGCAGCAGGGTAGTCCAGTGCGACGATGATCTTTGGGTCGTTCATAAAGGTGTTCCGGTTTCTTCGCTGCGGCGAGGCGGGTAACTGTCCCACGCCTGGCAGGCCGGGCAATGCCAGTAGAACTGCCGCGCCTTGAAGCCGCAATGTCCACAATGGTACATCGCGAGGTTGCGCGTGCGCTTGTGCACCAGGTCCTTCACCAATTCGACATCGGCGCGGCGCTCCATCGGCACTTCCAGCAGCCGCGCCTCGAGCAGCTTGTCCAGCCCCAGCAGGGTAGGATTGCGCTGCAGTTCGTCGCGCACCAGTTGATAGGCGGCACCCGGCCCTTCATCTTTCAGCACACCGTCGAACACCACGTTCATCAAGTCCAGCGAATGGTATTTGACCAGGTAGTCGCGCAACAGGGCAATCCCCTCCGCCTCGCGGTCCAGACTACGATGGGCGTTCAGCAGGCGCTCCGCCACCAGCGGCAAATACTGTGCATCCTGCGCCTCGATGTTCTTCCAGATGGCGACGGCCTCCTCAAGCCTGTCCTCGCCGGACGCCATGTCGCCCAGCATCATCGTGGCGCGCACCGCCTTAGGATAGACCGTCAATGCCTGTTGCAGGTGCTCACGTGCCGCGGCGGAATCGCCTCCTGAGATTTCCTCGCTCGCCAGTTCGCAATAGAAGAAAGCGGCCAGCTTGTCATAGGACCGCCCGGCTACTACCGTCAGCTGCTGCGCCACGTCGATCGCCTTGAGCCAGTCATGCTCTTTCTGGAAAAGCTCCAGCAGGAATTCCAAGGCTGGCCTGGCGTATCGCGTGTTCCCCAGTTCGCGCAGCAGGCTCTCGGCACGGTCAAAAATACCTGCCTTCAGATAATCCTGCGCGAGTTCGAAAATCGCCTGCTGGCGTTTCTCGTTATCCAGATCAGCCCGATCCACGAGGTTATGGTGCATGCGCAAAGCGCGATCCACTTCGCCGCGCCGGCGGAACAGGCTGCCCAGCGCAAAGTGTAGCTCGATGGTCTGCGGGTCGACCTTGACCACCTCGATGAAAGCTTCGATGGCCTTGTCCTGCTGCTCGTTGAGCAGGAAGTTCAACCCCTGGAAATATGATTGCGGCAGCGCACTCGACTCCGAAAGCAGCTCCTTGATATCAATACGCGCCGCCAGCCACCCCATGCCGAAGAACAGCGGAAAGATAAGCAGCATCCATGGTTCAAATTCCATTCGGTACCTTCACAGATCCATTTAATGGGCGGATTACTGCGTCACTTGCGCGTTCATTCCGTGTTTATCGATGATAGCGTCCGACGCAACCCGATGGTGCGTCTTCGCCGAAACTCGTTTCGCTCGTTCTCTCGTCATCCGCTACGCGACTCCCTGCGCTCCACCCTGCTGAACCTGTTGAATGAACTCCAGAGATATCAAGCATATCAGGATGGCTGGATCGGTATTTGCTGCGTCTCTCCGACGCCGGCAAGCTTGTTTTTGACACGGACGTCACGCTTCAGGCGTGCGATCTCGCGGCGCTGTTGCAGCACATTGGCAAGCATCGCAAGCACGCCGACCGCTGCGCCGGCGGCAAAGAATATCAGCAGCACGATCACCAATGAGGACTGCCACTCATACCCGAAAAAATAGCGCAGCGTGACCTGCTGATCGTTCCTGACCGCGAATCCGAGCAGGACGACGAATAACACAGCACGAAAAAACCAATTGAGATAATGCATGACACACCCCGAAAAAACCGCTGCAATAATACTCGCGCAGCCTGTAGCAAGCGTAGGTATGACAAGGAGAAAAGAGGCAAAACCGGAGTGCACATCTCACACACGAGGATTTTGAGCCGCTTTCCGACACAGCATCACCAAGCGCAGCAGTGTTGCAGGCATTTTGCAACGATAGCATAAAAAATGGCGGCCATACCTTGAGATATGCCGCCACTTGAATTGCATCAAGGCAGAGTCAGGACTTCCGTTCGCAGACTCGTTCCCTCAATTCCTTGCCCGCCTTGAAATGTGGCACATACTTGGCCGGCACTTTCACCTTGTCACCGGTCTTCGGATTGCGCCCCTGGCGTGGCGGGCGGTAATTCAGCCCGAAGCTGCCAAAACCGCGAATCTCGACCCGTGCACCGCGCGCGAGTGTGACGGACAAGGTATCGAGAATCACTTTAACGGCAAACTCGGCATCCTTGGCCAGCAGTTGCGGATGTAACTCGGCAAGCCGGGCAATCAAGTCGGAACGGGTCATGGTGTGAACCTCAAACTCAGGCTTCAGTCTTGCTGCCACCCATCTTGGCCTTTAGTAACGCACCCAGATTGGTAGTCCCCGCATTGGAAACGCTTTCTGCGGAAAGCTTCTGCATGGCAGCGGATTCCTCAGCCTTGTTGAGAGCCTTGATCGACAGGTTGATGCCGCGATTCTTGCGGTCCACATTGACAATCACGGCAGTTACGCTATCGCCTTCTTTCAGATGGGTGCGGATGTCCTCAACGCGGTCAGATGACACTTCGGACGCCTTCAGGTAGGCCTCCACATCGCCTCCCAGGGCAATAATGGCACCCTTGGCATCCAGCGATTTCACCGTACCGGTGACTACCGCGCCCTTCTCATGGCCGGACATGAAGCTGCCGAATGGATCGCTTTCCAGCTGCTTGATGCCGAGTGAGATGCGTTCGCGTTCCACGTCGATCGCCAATACCACGGCCTCGACCTCATCACCCTTCTTGTAGTTGCGCACCGCATCCTCGCCGGGCTGGCTCCACGACAGGTCGGACAAATGCACCAAGCCGTCGATACCGCCATCCAGACCGATGAACACACCAAAGTCGGTGATTGACTTGATCTGACCTTTAACCTTGTCACCTTTCTTGTGATTGATCGCAAAATCATCCCAAGGGTTCGATTGGCATTGTTTCATGCCCAAGGAAATGCGGCGGCGTGCTTCATCGATTTCCAGGATCATCACTTCCACTTCATCGCCCAGCTGCACAACCTTGGAAGGATGGACGTTCTTGTTGGTCCAGTCCATTTCGGAAACGTGCACCAGACCTTCGATACCCTGCTCGATTTCCACGAACGCGCCGTAGTCGGTCAGGTTGGTCACCTTGCCGAACATCCGCGTACCTTGCGGGTAGCGGCGCGCCAAGCCGTTCCACGGGTCGTCGCCCATCTGCTTGATGCCCAGCGAGACACGGTTCTTCTCTTGGTCAAACTTCAATATCTTGGCTTCGACTTCGTCGCCCACGGTCAACACCTCGGAAGGATGCTTCACGCGGCGCCATGCCAGGTCGGTGATATGCAGCAGGCCGTCGATGCCGCCCAGATCGACGAATGCGCCGTAGTCCGTGATGTTCTTGACCACGCCCTTGACGATCGCGCCCTCCTTGAGGTTCTCCATGGCCGCTTCACGGTCGGCCCCCATGCTGGCTTCCAGCACGGCGCGACGCGAAACCACCACATTGTTGCGCTTGCGATCCAGCTTGATGACCTTCAGCTCCATGGTCTTGTTCTCGTAAGGCGTGGTGTCCTTGACTGGACGGATGTCAACCAGCGAGCCAGGCAGGAACGCGCGGATACCATTGACCATTGCGGTCAGACCGCCCTTGACCTTGCCGCTGACGAAGCCTTCCACGATCTTGCCTTCTTCCATGGCCACTTCCAGATCGTGCCATGCCGCGAGGCGCTTGGCCTTTTCGCGCGACAGCTTGGTCTCGCCATAGCCGTTCTCCAGCGCCTCGATCGCGACGGTGACGAAATCGCCCGCCTTGACTTCCAATTCGCCCTTGGCGTCGAGGAATTCCTCGATCGCAATCAAACTTTCGGACTTCAGTCCGGCATTCACCACCACCATGTTGTGATCGACGCGCACGACTTGAGCGGTGATCAGTTCGCCGGCGCGCATTTCCTTGCGCGTCAGGCTTTCTTCAAACATTGCGGCAAAACTATCGGGATTTAATACTGCTGCTGCGGTTGCGGTTGCGTTCATCGGATACACCTAAAGAAAAAATATCTGCCCGGAACATAAAGTTCAGCACAGAGGGTTAGTTAAAGTTCCCGTCAGACGGAGAGTCGAACAGGGCCTAATTTTTGCAGCCTTCCACCTGATAGCGCGCCAACACGTCCTGAACCGCCTGCTCGATATTCAGAGCCGTGGTATCCAGCAGACTTGCACCCGGTGCCTGTTGCAGAGGAGACGCGCTGCGTTGGGTATCCCGCTCGTCGCGCGCCTGTATATCTTGCAAAAGGGCGGCGATATTAGCACCCATCCCTTTTTCTTTCAACTGCTTATAGCGGCGCTCGGCGCGCGCCTCGGCACTGGCGGTCAAAAAGATTTTCAATGTCGCATCAGGAAACACCACCGAAGCCATGTCGCGCCCATCGGCAACCAGTCCCGGCGCTCGGCGGAAAGCACGCTGCCTTTCCAGCAGCACGGCGCGCACCAAAGGCAATGCCGCCACTCTGGAGGCGGCGGCACCCGCCTCCTCGCTACGCAACTCGCTCCCCACCTTTGCGCCATCCAACCAGATATCCACGCCTTCGAAGCGAATATCCATCCGCCCCACCAAGCTCGCCAGTGCCGCCTCATCGTCCAGTGCCACGCCATGCTGTTGTGCCGCCAGCCCCAGCAGGCGGTACAGTGCACCGCTGTCAAGAAAGTGATAACCGAGTTTGGCCGCGACGCGTTGCGCCACCGTACCCTTGCCGGAGGCCGAAGGCCCGTCGATCGCAATCACCGGCACGGCCTGCACCACTTCGCGGAAACGCGCGAAATAATCCGGAAAGGTTTTGGCCACGCAACCCGGATCGTTGATGCGCATCCCCTCTGCGCCGAAGGCGGCGAGCGAGAAACACATCGCCATGCGGTGGTCATCGTAAGTATCGATGGAGGCGTGAGAGGGAAAAGGGGAAAGGGTGGAAGATGGCGGTGTGATGCGAATGTAATCCGCGCCCTCTTCCACCGCCGCGCCGACCTTGCGCAACTCCGTCGCCATCGCCGCGATGCGGTCGGTTTCCTTGACGCGCCAGCTGGCGATGTTGCGCAGCGTGGTCGTGCCGTCGGCAAACAGCGCCGCCACCGCCAGCGTCATCGCCGCATCGGGAATATGGTTACAATCCAGATCGATCGCTTTCAACCTGCCATCCGCCGGCGCACGCACCTCCATCCAATTCGCCCCCCGCTCGATTCGCGCCCCCATCAGCGCCAGTGCGTCGGCAAAGCGCACATCGCCCTGGATGCTCTCGCCGCCCACACCTTCGACACGCACCGGCCCGCCGCCGATCGCGCCCGCCGCAAGAAAATACGAGGCCGACGAAGCATCGCCTTCCACGTAGATCGTACCGGGCGAAACATAACGGCTGCCTGCCACAACGGTGAAGCTGCGCCAGCCGTCGCGTCGTACGACAACTCCAAAGCGCTTCATCATCGTCAGCGTGATTTCTATATACGGCTTGGAGATCAGTTCACCAACTACGTCAACCGTCACTGTACGATCCAGCAACGGCAAGGCCATCAATAATGCGGTGAGAAACTGGCTCGACACATCGCCGCGCACGCTGACGCGCACCGCATCGCTCAATGTCGCGGGAAATATCTCCAGCGGCGGGAAGCCTTCGTTGCCCAGATAATCGATATTCGCACCCAGCGCACGCAATGCATCCACCAAATCGCCGATCGGCCGCTCGTGCATGCGCGCCACGCCGGAAAGTTTGTAATGCCCGCCAGACAAGGCCAATGCCGCCGTCAGCGGGCGGAACGCGGTGCCGGCATTGCCGAGGAACAGTTCGGCATCCCTGGCCGGAAAATTGCCGCCGCAACCCTGCACACGGAACACATGCTTATCCAGTTGCTCCGCCCCGATACCCAGAATACGCAAGCTATCCAGCATCCGCTCGGTATCATCCGACAGCAGCACATCGCGCACCTCGGTCGTGCCGGAGGACAGCGCAGCCAACAACAGGACGCGATTGGAAATGCTCTTCGAGCCGGGCAGCATAACCGTGCCGTGGGCGGTCAGCAGGGGGGGGAGGTCGATGAAATTTTCGGATGTCATTGCGATTGGACTGCATGGCAAGATTTGCGAGGGCGGGATGATACCGCAGTGGGGAGCGGTGCGCATGTTTGCCGGGGCAGGAGAACTCCCTCGCACCCAGTGGGAGAGGGCTGGTGAGAGGGTGTGAAAAACAACTAGCCATTCGACCAGCCGCCAAAAGGACGCCAGCCAAGTCACTGGTTATCAGAACGAGCGGCCTTTTATGATTTGCCACACTCTTTCACCTCGGTCCGCGCCCACCCCTGTGCAAAGGTGATGCGCAGCTCCGTGCCAACCGCCACCTGTTCCACATCCGACACCACGCCGCCGCGGGCATCCTGCACCAGACTATAGCCGCGCGCCAACACCTGCTTCGGGTCGAGCAGTATCAGATGCTGCGCGAGGTTTTCCATCCGCCCCGTGCGCTGCGCCTGCACCGCACGCATCGCCTTGGCGAGGCGCACCGCGAGACTGGCTTGCCGGTCTTGCAGGCGGGCGAAATCACTGCCCGCGGCACGCAAACGTTGTGCCAGCGCTTGCCATTGCCAGTGTTGCTGCTGTCTGCGGTGGGCAAAAGTACGGCGCATGCGCTGTCGCAGCTGGTCCAATTGTTGCGCTTGGCGCTGCAACTGCTGCACGGGATGCACCAGGCGGCGCTGCAAATAGTCCAGTGCCTGCATGGTGCTTTGCAGGCGATTGCGCTGCGCACGCGCAAGATGTTGCGTCGTGTCGCGCAAACTTCTCAACAGCGCATGGCGATCCGGTACGACACGCTGAGCCGCCGCAGTGGGGGTCGGGGCGCGTTCATCGGCGGCGAAATCGGCGATGGTGAAGTCCGTCTCGTGGCCTACTCCGCTGACGATGGGGATGGCGCTGGCGGCGATGGCGCGCGCGACGATTTCTTCGTTGAACGCCCACAGGTCTTCGATACTGCCACCGCCGCGGCAGACAATCAGCACGTCGCATTCAGTGCGCCGGCTGGCTGTCGCAATGGCCTGCGCGATCTTTTCCGCACTGCCGGCGCCCTGCACCGGCACGGGGTACAACACCACCGGCACACTCGGCAGCCGCAGCTTCAAGGTAGTCAGCACGTCACGCAATGCGGCGGCCTGTGGCGAGGTGACGATGCCGATGCGCTTGGGGAAGGTGGGCAAAGGACGTTTGCGCGCGGCAGCGAACAGACCCTGACTTTCCAACAATTGCTTCAGCCGGGCGAATCGTTCATACAGTATGCCCAACCCCGCCGGACGTATCTGCTCGATAGTCAGCTGAAAATCGCCGCGCTGTTCATATAAAGTAGCAACCGCTAATACTTCGACCTGCTGCCCGTTACCGATCGGCTCGCTCAACAACTGGCTCTTGTGGCGAAACATGACGCAGCGCACCTGCGCCTGATCGTCTTTCAGCGAAAAATAAAAATGGCCGGAAGCGGCCTTGACCAGATTGGAGATTTCTCCCCGGACCCACAACAGTGGAACATCGCTCTCCAGCAACTGCTTGATTGCAAAGTTGAGTTCAGCAACGCGCAAAACACGGTTTTTTTCTTCAAAAAATAGGCCTGAAAGCATATTGACAATCCGAAATAATCCACAAAACCAGCAAATCCGCCATTTCTTGCCATAGCGCTCCGCAACGAAATCTCAACTTAGCGTAACACATTGTTTTGTATGTTGTTTATTGCTACACAAAAAATAGGCAAAGTAACAAAAACCCTTACCATACGCCATGTTGATGCATTGCCCAGATGAGTCATCCACAAAGTTATCCACAGATTTTGTGGGTAAAAGGAAATACTCTTTACCAAATGGCGACTTAGCAAAATATTGCTGAAGTAAACCTTGAGAAATGTTGCTCAACTCAATGCGACACGCTACAGTTGCGGCCTGAAATTCAAAGCGTATTTAATTTAAGCATATTTGGAGAATCCGCGTGTTCGTGATTGTAGAAGCGGCCGGCTGGCCGATCTGGTTTCTGATCCTGGCATCCATCATTGCAGTCGGTCTGATCATCGAACGTTCGATCTTCCTGCGCGCGAACCGCATCTCCCCTCCCGCACTGCTCGATGAAGTCATCAAGGAAATGAAGCAGCACGGCGTCAGTGATGGCATGCTATCCAGACTTGCCGAGAACTCGCCGCTGGGATGCATATTCGCCGCCGGCCTCAAGAACATCAAAAGCCCGCCTGAAGTGATGAAGGAATCCATCGAAGAAGCCGGGCGGGCGGTCACGCACGATCTGGAGCGTTTTCTGACCACCCTGGGCACGATCGCCTCAATCAGCCCGTTACTGGGACTGTTCGGTACTGTGGTGGGAATGATCGAGATTTTCGGCTCACAAACCGCGGTGGGCAACAGCCCGGCGGTGCTTGCCCATGGTATCTCAGTGGCCCTGTACAACACGGCCTTCGGCCTGATCGTGGCGATTCCCAGCATGATCTTCTACCGGCACTTCCGCGCCCAGATAGACAGCCTGTCCATCGAAATGGAACAACAGGCGGTCAAACTGGTGGAAATCGTGCATGGTCAACGCAATGGCTAGGCAAACATGAATTTTCGACGCGGGCGCAGCCGCGAGGAACCGGAAATCAATCTGATCCCGATGATAGACGTGCTGCTGGTGATTCTGATCTTCCTGATGGTGACCACCAGCTATGCCAAATTTTCCGAATTGCAGATCAACCTGCCGCAAGCCGGCGGTGAAGCGATCGCTGAAACGGCCAAACCGATCAATATCGCGATAGACGCTTCGGAACACTACGCCATCAACAACCAGGGGGTATCCTACTCCGGCGTAACGGCGCTGGCGGCATCCCTGAAGAATGCCGCAGGCGGCCAGACCGATCCCACCATCGTCATCCATGCCGATGCCAAGGCGCCGCACCAGTCCGTGATCAATGTGATGGAAGCGGCCCGTCTGGCCGGATACGGGCGCATCACCTTTACCACCCAAAACCAGCCCAAATAATTCCAACCCCATTTCACGGTGAAACTGCGTTGGCTTCCTCGCTCACTCCTAGTCGTGCAACGACGACACGTTACTGGCGCAGCCAGCCGATTGCGGGAGCCGTTGCCAGGCAGTCCTTCCCGCACCAGAAGCTTCGCACACCGTGTCAGGGCGGCCATTGCACTGCCAGCCTCATTCACTCGTCACCGCCCCTTCGACTGTGTTCAGGACAGGCTTGTTTGACTTTCGAGATGGGGTTGGAGTAAAAGATGGCCAGTCTGGAACGCCACTGGTACCGCATCACCCCGCTGCACCTGATCCTCTTCCCGGCCAGCCTGCTGTTCCGCGTGCTGGTGGCGCTGCGCCGCGTGCTGTACCGCAGCCGCATCCTAGCCAGCCATAAATTGCCCGTACCGGTCATCGTGATCGGCAACATCAGCGTCGGCGGAACCGGCAAGACCCCACTCACGCTTGCCGTGGCACAACAACTGATCCAGCGCGACTGGCATCCGCTCATCGTCAGCCGCGGCTATGGCGGCGCGGCGCGACAGCCGCAAGAGGTCAATGCCAACAGCGACGCACAACAAGTGGGCGATGAGCCGTTGCTGATGGCGCGGCGCGACCTCTGTCCGGTCTGGATAGGCAAAGACCGTAGTGCGGCTGCAAAAGCCGCCCTGAAGAAACATCCGGAGTGCGATATCGTGCTGTGCGACGACGGCCTGCAGCACTACCGCTTGCAGCGCGACGTGGAGATCGCGGTCATCGACGGGGTACGCGGCCTTGGTAACGGCTTCATGCTCCCCGCCGGACCGCTGCGCGAACCGGCAGCGCGGCTGCAGACCGTGGATGCCGTGGTGGTGAATGGCGGTGAAACTTCGGCAGGCCGGTACGCCATGCGCCTGCCGGGAGATATCTTCCATAATCTGCTCGACCCCGGCAGAATTGTTGCCGCAAGTCACTTCCACGCGCTGAACAACCATGCTGTGGCCGGCATCGGGAATCCGCAACGCTACTTCCTGCATCTGCAGACGCTGGGTATCCCTTTCACACCGCATGCCTTTCCAGACCATCATTCCTATTCCGCGGCCGACCTCGATTTTACCGGATGCGATGCGATACTTCTGACCGAAAAAGATGCGGTAAAATGCACCGCATTCGCCGATGCCCGATACTGGGTGTTGCGTGTAGATGCCCAGATCGACCCGGCCCTGGTCGACCACATACTGCGAAAGACAGAATCCCATGGACGCGAAACTGCTTGATATCCTCGTTTGCCCGTTGTGCAAATCCCCTCTGGTCTACCGGAAAGCGGCGCAGGAGTTGATCTGCAAGGCCGACCGGCTGGCCTTCAGGATCGAAGACGCCATTCCGGTGATGCTGGCCGACGAAGCGCGCAAGCTTACCGCCGAAGAAGCCGAAAAAATCTGATGGTGGATTTCCACGTCGTCATCCCGGCGCGCCACGCTTCCACCCGGTTGCCCGGCAAACCGCTGCTGCCGATTGCCGGAAAGCCGATGGTGGTGAGAGTCGCAGAACGGGCTGCGCAAAGCGGCGCGCGACAGATATGGATCGCCACCGACCATCATGCGATTGCCAACGCGGTGCACGAACACGGCTTCAAGGCGTGCCTGACCAAAGACACGCACGCCAGCGGCACGGATCGCATCGCCGAGGTGGCGGAGCAGCATGACTGGCCGGACGATACCATCGTGGTGAACGTGCAGGGCGACGAACCACTGATGCCGCCCGGCCTGATCCGTGCCGTCGCCGAGCACCTGCACCGCCATCCGGAATGCGCGATTGCCACGGCCTGCCACGCGCTTCACGATGAAGCATCGCTGCACAACCCGAATATCGTCAAAACAGTGCTCGATAAGAACGGCAATGCGCTGTATTTCAGCCGTGCGCCGATTCCCTGGCCGCGCGACGCATTCGCACAGCAACAGCCACTGCCCGCCCGCCTGCCGGTACTGCGCCATATCGGCATCTATGCCTACCGCGTGGGCTTTCTACGCACCTACGGTCAGCTTGATCCGGCAACGATTGAACAATTCGAGGCACTGGAACAATTGCGCGCGCTGTATTATGGGTACAAAATCGGCGTGGTCATCGTTGAGCAGGCACCGCCCGCCGGTGTGGATACGGAACAGGATCTACATGCAGCACGCGAATCTTTCGCCGCAACCATCAAATCCGAGGAGGACGACAAATGAGACTGATACTGCTAGGCGCACCTGGCGCAGGCAAAGGCACCCAGGCCAATTACATCCGGGAAAAATACAACATCCCGCAGATATCCACCGGCGACATGCTGCGCGCGGCGATCAAGGCCGGTACGCCGCTCGGCATAGCCGCCAAGAAGGTGATGGACGGCGGCGGCCTGATCTCCGACGACATCATCATCAATCTGGTGAAGGAACGCATCAAGGATCCCGACTGCGCCAACGGCTTCCTGTTTGACGGCTTCCCGCGCACCATCCCGCAGGCACAGGCGATGAAGGATGCCGGCATCTCGATCGATTATGTGGTGGAGATCGACGTGGACGACAGCGAGATCGTCAAACGCATGAGCGGGCGCCGCGTGCATCTGGCATCCGGCCGCACTTACCATATCGCATTCAATCCGCCCAAGGTGGAAGGCAAGGACGACATCACCGGCGAAGACCTGGTGCAGCGCCCCGATGATGTTGAAAACACCGTCATCAAACGCCTCCGTGTCTACCACGAACAGACCCAGCCACTGGTCGACTACTATACTACCTGGGCGAGATCAGGTGACGCAAAGGCGCCGAAATGCGTGAACATCCCTGGCGTGGGCGGCGTGGAAAGCATCCGCGACCAGGTCTTTGCGGCACTGGGTGGCTGACCATGACCAACAAGCCCGTGCTCACTCTGGAGGACGCCAAGCGTGTCGCAGCCGCGGCCGAGGCCGAAGCACGGCGCAATGACTGGCAGGTGGTCATCGCCGTGGTGGACGATGGCGGTCATCTGCTCTACCTGCAACGCAGCCACGACACCCAGTTTGGCAGCGTGGAAACGGCGACACGGAAAGCACATGCCGCCGTCGCATTCCAGCGCCCCACCAAGGCCTCGGAAGATGCCGTACTGGGTGGCCGGCTGATCCACCTTGCCCTGCCCGGCGTCATCCCCGCCGAAGGCGGCATCCCGCTAGAAATCAACGGGTCCATCGTGGGCGGCCTGGGTGTCAGCGGCGTGCGCTCGTTCCAGGACGGCCAGGTCGCAGCGGCAGGCATGGCCGCGCTATCGAAGGACTAGCCGCCGCAGCGTCTTTGGATACATCCCCGAACCACGCAGCAATCAATCCACCACCTGCAGCGGTCCGGCGGCTCCAGGAATAACCCCCATATACGATCCAGGGCGCATGCGGTGCAGAACTGGCGGCAAGCTGACCGCATAAGCCGCTTCCCATGCGACACCCGGAAAACAAAACCCTTCATTACGCAGGCGAGCCGTTCCGTCGCCAAGCCTGAGAATGAAACGCTGATCCGCTTCCCAACCAGCGGGAAATGTGAAAGAATCCGCGCACTTGAATTAACCGAATAGAGTGGCAAATGATCGACCGAGACGGCTACCGCCCGAATGTCGGCATCATTATCACGAATGACAAGAACCAGGTGTTCTGGGGCAAGCGGGTACGGCAGCATGCGTGGCAATTTCCGCAAGGCGGCATCCAGCATGGCGAAACCCCGGAACAGGCGATGTACCGCGAATTGCGGGAAGAAGTCGGTTTGATGCCGGAACACGTAAAGATACTCGGACGCACCCGGGACTGGATGCGTTATGAGGTTCCGCTGAGCTGGAACAAGCGCGAGTCGCGCGGCAGCTATCGTGGGCAGAAACAGATCTGGTTCTTGCTGCGCCTGATTGGTCGTGATTGTGATGTCTGTCTACGTGTCAGTTCGCATCCGGAATTTGATGCGTGGCGCTGGAACGACTACTGGCTGGACATCAACGCCGTGATCGAGTTCAAGCGCGAAGTCTATACGATGGCGCTCAACGAGTTGGTTCGTTACCTTCCCGCGCCCGACAAATTAATGCCGCATGCCTGTAAACGTGCGCATAGATAATTTCAATTGTTAAGGTGAAACCCATGAGTCAATTGCTGCGGCATGCCGCGCTGGTCGTGCTGTTATCCGGCGTTGCCGGATGTTCTTCCGTCAAGGATGCCAAGGATTCCGTTACCGGATGGTTCAACGGCGGCGATGGCACGGGCAGTACGATCAGTACCACGACCGGGAAAAAGGCGGCCGGCGACAACTCCGGACCCTTGCTCAAGCATGGCGCAACCTTACGCGTCAACAAGTATGTCGATCAGCGCAAATCAAACAATCCGCGTTTGCTGGGTATAACCACACAGCGCGTTCGTGGCGTGGATGGCGACCAACTGCTGCTCGATCAGGAAATCGCGAATATCGTCATGCTGTCCATCAAGAAGCGGTTCGATACGGAAGGCTATCTGGTACTGGAGGGTAGCAACGCCGCCAATGCCCTGTTCGAAGTATCGGGAATCATCAGAGATCTGACACTGAACGTCCGGGAACGCGATGAGATCAACATCGCGATTGAAACCACCCTGAAAGAAGTGGCTACCGGCAAGGTGGTATGGTCGGGCCTGGTCATGCAAAAGAACGACCGCTTCGCGGGCGTTTCCGGCAACAACAAGGATGACGTAATCGCTTTCTTGAACAAGGAATTGCGCGTTGCCAGCAACAAGACCGTGGAGGCGATCAGCGCATCCTTGATGGCATCGCGGCCGGAGCTGTTCAACCTGACGGCCGGCACCAAACCGATCCCGGGCGTGACAGTCTATGTCGCCCCTGCTGCCGCCAAGCCCGCACCGGCAGGTCCCACGATGCCGGCTGGCGCGCAGCCAGGCGGCGCCGTCCCTCCTGCCTATATGCCGCGTGCCAGCGCCACATCGGGACTGTTGCTGGTGAATACCGACCCGCAGCGCGCCAAGGTATATCTGGACGGGGTGTATTACGGGCTGTCCCCGTTGCGACTGGAAATGGAACCTGGCGTACACGCGATCAGCGTGAAACTGGAGGGCTACAAGATGGTCACCGAGAAGGTGTCAATCCGCAAGGGTGACAATACCGAAATGGAATTGAATCTGGAGCGCTGACGCTATCGGGCGGCATATGACTTAACAAAGTCGGCACAAATGCGGGCTTTGTTTTGCAGAGGCAATGTGTACAGTTCGGATTTTCTCACCTTGGCGTGCGACAACTTGCGGGAGCCCTCGCTGCTTGCGGGCAAATAAAAAGGGGATGCCGAAGCATCCCCTTCTTTCTGCCGGGTCGCCGGTTACTCGACCTTGGCCTTGGCGCGCAACTCCTCGATCGCCTTTCGGATCGCCTGCTGTTGCAGGCGTTGCTGCAACTTCGGCCTGGTTTCCTCGAACGACGGCACTTTCAGGTCGCGCATGTCTTCCAGCTTGATGACATGCCAGCCGAACTGGGTCTGCACCGGCTCCTTGGTGTATTCGCCCTTCTTCAGGTTGAGCAGCGCGTTGGCGAATTCCGGCACGTAATTGCGTGGCACTGACCAGCCCAGCTCCCCGCCGCGTTGCGCGGTGCCGGCATCCCTGGATTTCGCGGCGAGCTTCTCGAACTTGCCGCCCTTCTTGCCCAGTTGCGCAATGATGTCTTTGGCCTCGGCTTCGGTCTCCACCAGGATGTGGCGCGCGTTGTATTCCTTGTCGCCCAGCATGGCTTTCTGCTGGTCATATTCCTGCTTGAGCTGGTCTTCGCCGACTGGGTGGTTCTTGGCATGTTCCTGCATGAAAGCGATCACCAGCACCTGCTGCCTGGCCAGCTCGACTTGCTGCACCACGTCGGGATTCTTGTCCAGACCGAGCCTGGCGGCTTCCTGCGCCATCAGTTCGACGTTGATCATGTCCTCGCGGATCGCCTTGCGCAGTTCCGGGCTGTCTGCCTGGCCTTGCGCGGCGGCGGCCTTGACGCGCAGGTCGATGCGCGCCTGCGGGATGGAGACGCCGTTCACCATCGCGGCGGACTTGTCTTCGGCGAAGGCGGGGTCAATCGCCAGTGCGCCGAGAATTGCCAGTACCGCAAATTTACCGATCTTCAACATTACAGATGCTCCTTGAAAATTAAACCCTGAACAACAAACAAAAAACCGATCGATTGGCGATGGAACATGGTCATGCATTTTGCCAAGCCGCCATTATCCTATAAACGCTGATAGCTGGAATGATAAAAACCGTCCATGCTTTGCACCCGGTGCCTGGAAGCCGTCTCTTGACGCCATTCAACACATAGCCAGAGAGCCGGGATGACGCCCTGCAAACGAACAAGCCCGCATGGCGGGCTTGTTCGCGTTTGCGACACGGGTCAAACACAACTGCTAGGGGATCACTGCACCCTGCTGGAACACCGCCACGCCGGAGACTGTCCCGGCATTGATGCCGCCCTTTTCAAACCCGTAGGTGATCGCCGCGCCGGCCCCGGCCGCCCCGCCGAAGCCGCCACCGATCGCGGCATGGTTGGTCGTGCCGCAGGCGCCGGTGCAGTTCACAGTCAATGTACCCACTCGACTGTCGGCGAAGAACATCGCGCGGTTCTGGATCGGCACACCGGCCGCAGAGGCATCCAGCGTCGCGCCGCCTGCCGTGACGTTCACCCCGACATTCACGGTCTGCATGGTGAAGTTCGCCTGGAGCAAAGTGCTGTTCAGGGTCCCCACCGCACCGGTATCGGTCGTCGGGGTCGTCGCGCCCACCAGGGTGTAGCCATATACGCCGGTCGTAGGCAGGGCCACCGGTCCGGTCATGAGCGGACCCACCACGGCATGTGCGCCGCTGGTCAGAGCGATGCCGTTCTGCCAGATACCGGTCGCGTGGTCCTGCACGTTTATCACCGTATCTGACGCCCAGCGCCCCCAGCTGACCGTTGCCCCGCCGATCACCGCGCTGCCCATGTCGTTGAAGGTGCCGGACGCAAGCTGTATCACCGTGCCGCTGCCGCCGCCGGAATTGTCGTCGAACTGCATCAGGTTGCCGGAAACGTCCGTGATGACGCGCGCCGCATTGTTGTAAGAACCGCCGATCTGGACGGTCGGGACCAGCGCCATCGGGTCGCTCAACGATGTCACGACCATGCGATACGGGGTCGCCGGATCGTTGGCTGCCGCCGCCTGCAGCGCGACCGCACCCTGCGCCCATTCGTGGCCCATCGTCGGGGTCGCGACCTGGCCGTCCAGGTTGAATTTTAGGAGCGCACCGTCCAGCGCCGCGCCGACCAGCTGACCGGCCAGGCTGCCGTTGGCCGGAGCGCCGTCCACCGTCACCGTCAGGTAGCCCGGCTCGAACGGCAGCCTGAAGCTGTCCGCATAGAACGAGGTCAGCGAGTTGCTGTTGTTGACGTATTGCAGCGGCGCATTGGCGGTGCTGGCCACCCAGCTATGGCCATGCGCCGTCAATGCCAGGTTCGCGGCGATGGTCTGGGTGGTGAAGTTGGCCGTCAGCGATGCGCTGCCGATCGTGCCGTGTGCCCAGCCTCCCAGCATGTCGTTGCCGGTGACCCCGCCGTTGACAAGGTTGTACACGACGGTCGTCGTCAGCACCTCGGCCAGATAGACCGGGGTCGGTTCCGGTGCAGTGATCCAGTGCAGCTGTCCGGGCCCGGGGGTGTAGCTGAAACTGTTGTTTATTATCGAGCCGGCACCCCAGAGACCCCAGTTGATCGTGCCGCTGCCGGTGCCGACCGGCGTCTGCGCCAGCGAACCGGCTGCCGGCGTCACAGTGTTGCTCCAGCCGGGGCCACCCCATCCGGTCAGCACGCCCGCACCGTCGGTGGTGGCCGGGTTGGACGAATCGTTGACCTGTTGCCAGGCATTCGCCACCACGGTGACACCCGTCGGGTTCGGCGCAGAATTGGTGACGACCGGGTTGGTGACAACCGGCATGCGGTCGAATGCGACCAGGCCGCCCGCATTCATGCCCGTCAACGGCGAATTGTCGTAGACGCCGTATTCGACGATCGCACCGGCGTAGTTCTGGCCGACGAAGGCGCCGTTGATGTTGCCGACGCAGGTCGTGCAGGGCGAGGCGTTCATCGTGATGGCCGGTGTCGAAATGATGAACTGCGCCCCAGCGCCGTTGGTGGGGTTCATGATGTTGATCGGGCTGGCGCCGTTCATGTCCCAGCTGTTCGGCCCCATCGTCCCGGCCAGCATTATGCTCACCATCTGGTTGGTGAAATTTGCAGTCAGCACGGCCGTGGTGACCGTTCCGGTCGCCCAGGTGTCGGACATGAACGAGGTGGTCGCCACAGGGTTGTAGGTGAACGTTCCGGCCAGCGGCCCGGTATTTGTCCCGTAGGTGACCGCCGAGTCGAGGTAGCCCTGTTGGCCGTACATGTAGTTGGGCAGGGTGCTGCCTCCCTGATTGGGGCGGATCAGATGCTGCTCGGACGAGTTGACGGTCGTGACGGTCTCCCATACGCCATAGGTGATCGATGTCCCCCCTGTTGTCGTCACGGTAGTCGGCGGCGTCCCGGTGGACGCGCCGGTCAGCGTGTCGGTTCTGAAGCCGGAGCCATCGCCATAGTTTTCAGTGAACGAGGTCGGATTGCCGGCCGGGGAGATATCGCCCGGCATGGCGATGAAGTTGAAGCCGCCGCCATAGGCACCGGTGTAGGCGACCGCCGTGTTGGTCGCGACATAGGGAGCGGTGACGACCGGTGCGACGACCGGCGTCGTGTCGGCGCTGAACGCCACCAGCCCCTGGATCAGGTCGGTCGCGCCGGTCGGCGCGCCGGGTGCTGCGCCGCTCCACAGGGTGTAGTTCAGCCCGGCGCTGGCTGCCAGGTCTCCGGCAAAACCGCCGCCGACGTTGGCGTAATAGGTGGCGGCGCCGCAGCCGGTACAGCCCGCGGTCACTTGCGTGGTGGTGCTGAAGAAGTTGCCGCTGATCACCATGGCGGTGGCCACGACATCCAGCGTCTTGCCGGCGATGCTCAGGTTCAGCGTCGCATCGACCAGCTGCGCGGTGAAGTTCGCCGCCAGGGTCGCGGTGTTCAGTGTCCCCGCGATACCCAGCACATCGGTTGGCGAGGTCGCCGCGACCCTGGTGTAGTTGACGCTGCCGCCCAAGGTCTGTACATGGCCGGGCGGTGGCGCGAGCAGGATCGCCCAATGCTCGCTGGTCAGGCCGAGGTTGCGTGTGAACGTCGGCACGGGAGCGGTCACTGCGTTGTCGGTGACGGTGAGGCTGCCGCCCACCCAGCGTCCGGCATAGATGCTGTTGTCCGCCATCTTGAAGGTTTCCACTGCCGTTCCACCGCTGCGCTTAACGTTGGCGTCGGCGACCACGAGCTGCGGCATCCCGTACGAGGCGGCAGTCTCTTCGTACCAGGCATGGCGCTTCTCAACCAGGTTGCCGGCACCGTCCAGCACGAAGCTGGTGTTGGCCGTGCCGATCCCGTTGAAACCGACGCCGGGACCGTAGCCTTCGATATAGCCGCTCATGGCGTCAGGCTGAATGGTACTCATTATTCCAACGAAACGATCCGGGGTGACCACCGCCGGATTGTTGTAGGCGGCAACCTGGGCATTCGTGGCTACCAGCGGGGCGTTGGTATTGACGGTTGCCAAATTGGCTGTGGAATCTGCCAACGCAGTGGTTGCATCTGTGCTTGCGGTTTGTGCCGCGGCAGCCTGGGCGCTGGCCGTACCCGCATCGGTTGCCGCGGTATTCGCGGCAGTTGCGGCTGTCGTCACGGCAGTCGTTGCAGTCGAAGCAGCAGTTTGTGCCGCACCGGCTTGAGTTTGTGCGGTGGCCGCGTCGGTAGCGGCGGCGTTCGCCGCAGTTGTTGCATCAGTCACGGCTGTACCGGCTGCGCCAACTGCGCTTTGTGCCGCAGCGGCTTGCGTGCTGGCCGTGGCCGCATCGGTAGTTGCGGTAGTTGCCGCCGATGTGACAGCGGCAAGTGCAGTGCTGGCAGCAGCAGCAGCCGGAGCCACCAGTGCAGCTTGCGTAGTTACCGTATTGGCTGCAGTTTGTGCTGCCGTTGCGGCTGTAACGGCATTATTCACATTAGCCAAGCCGGTGGTTTGCGCCGTTTGCGCATCCGTCAGCGCGGTTGTTGCTGCGGTTTGTGCAGCTGTCGCGGCGGCTTGCTGCTGCTGTGCTATCGCCAACTCGTTCTGTGCGATGGTCAGCTGTGCCTGGGCACCAACCATATCCCCTGCCGCTTGCAAAGTGGCGGCTTGCGCGGCGGCAGCTTGCGCGGCGGCAGCGGCAGCCTGTGCGGCTGCAGCAGCAGTTTGCGCCGCGGTAAGTTGTGTTGGAACTGAAACCTGTGCGGCTGTGATCGTGGTGTTCTGGGCGGATGCCGTGCTCAGAGCGGTGTTTGCGGCAGTCAGGTTGGCTTGGGCTGCATTCAGCGCGGCCTGTGCGGCAGTCTGTGCGGCGGTCAAGGCCGCGTTCTGGGTGGTCGCCGTGGCCAGGGTTGTGTTGGCGGTGGTCAGGTTGGCCTGGGCATTAGCCAGCGCGTTCTGCGCGGCAGTCTGTGCGGCGGTCAGGTTCACATTCTGGGTGGTCGCCGTAGCCAGGTTAGTGTTGGCCGTGGTCAGATTGTT
>JBGARW010000060.1:0-7279 GCA_044230015.1 Gallionella sp.
GGCAATTACCGGTGGTGTGCCAGTTATTACCATTGAAGCAACCACCGCTTTGAAAAACAAGGCCGGTACAGCAGCATTGCAGTATATCCTGACCCCAGTCGCTGGCTCTGCGGGTATCGGCTGGACTGCTTCTGGTTCTTGCGTAGATGACACGTTCTGCAAACAGTAATACGTAGCTGAAGAACCAAACGCCGGGGAAACCCGGCGTTTTTGTTTTCGGAAGAATTAATTCGACGGGGGCGATATGAATACGAAGAGAATCGGGATGGCAACCATTATATTGATGGCGTTGGCTTTGTTGTATGGGCCATTTCTATGGAATCCGATTGTGTTCGACGATCTGCCCTTTTTTATGCTGGATTCTCATGGAAATCAGCCTATTTTCAATTACCATTTTTCGTTAATCGAATTGCGTTCGTTGCCATATGTTTCTCTGGTTTGGGGAGCAACAGCGTTCGGTTTGGACATGTTTCATTTTCGCATTGAGAATTTGTTGTTGCATGCGGCAACGGTGATTACTCTTTTCGTTTTTCTGGAATGCCTGCTAGGCACTATCTATGGCGCGCGTGCCGATTCTTTGCTCAGTGCTCGCGCACTCGCTTTTTCCGCTGCTTTGTTGTTCGCATTACATCCGGTCGCAGTTTACGCCGTTGGCTATCTGGTCCAACGCACCATCATAATGGCGACGTTGTTCAGCCTGCTGGCCATGCTGGCCTGGCTGCATGGCAGCGTCCGGCACAAGCCGCTGTGGCTGTGGCTTGGCGTGCCGCTTTACTATCTGGCGGTGTTCTCCAAGGAGCACGCCATCATGTTGCCGGCGGTGCTGCTGGCGCTGACCGTGCTGTTGCATGACGATTGGCGGGTGAAGCTGCGGCAGCGCTGGAGTGTGTTTGCCGCGCTCGTCGTGATTGCGTTGTTCGTGATCGCCGCCAAGAAGGGCGTGCTCGGCTCGACCTATGAGATCTACGCGCCGGAGATGCTGGACGCCGAGAGCGGCCTGAATTACCCGTTGAGCGTACTGACCCAGTCGTGGTTGTTCTTCAAGTATGCCGGACTGTGGCTGTTCCCCAATCCGGCATGGATGTCGGTGGACATGCGCGAGCCGTTCGCGCACTCGTTATGGTCTCCTTATCTGCTGGCATTCACGGTTTTTCTCGCCTGGGTGATGTTCATGACGGAACTTTCCACGGTACGCATCCAGGAGAACTTCGTGCTGTATCGCAGCTACCTGTGGGCGGTGGGCGCCTGCTGCATTTTGCCGGTGCTGCTGGATGGACTCGATAAACGCATCACCTCGGTCATCGTGGCTGCCGTGGCGCTGGCGATGTTCCCGGTTTCGATGGAGCGGCTCAGTTCTTTCGGACACCCCCTGGTGTTGTGGGGTGACGCGGAAAAACTGGTCAGGGACAGGCCGGATCTGCCGGGGGCGTACCGCATCTACTACAACCGGGGAACCGAGCTGATCAAGGTGGACGAATACGATCTGGCGATAAAGGATCTGGCTCTGGCAGCCACACTTCATCCGGACTGGCCTTTTTCTTACAACAATCTGGGCACTGCCTATATGAAGAAAGGCGATTGGCGCGCGGCAGCCGATGCCTACACCAGGGCGATAGAGATAGCCGGCAGGAGGGGGCTGGGTGTGAACCCGAAACCATATTACGGGCGTGCCATGGCATATGGGGAAATGGGTGAGATTGCCAAGGCGAAGGAGGACTACCGGGTAACCTGCCGCCTGGCCAGGAAAGGCTGCGAAAAACTTTAGGTCAGATGGCCACGCTCGGGTTCATTGCCGGCTGACCCCAACCATCTCCCTCAATTCCCGCAAATCGCTCTCTATGATCGAGAGCTGGTAAAAACTGCCGCCAGCCTGCTTCGCAAGTTCCAGTTGTTCGATGGCGGCATGCAGGTTGCCGCGCCATGCATAGCCGTAGGCCTGTGCCTGGTGCTGCTCGAAGCGCCTGCCGAGGGCGGCATGACTGCGTGCCTGCAGATCGTAGAGGGTGGTGTCGCTGGGATGGCGGACGAGTTGCCCGGTGAGCAGCTTGACGGCGGTTTCCGCCTGGCCGCTGTTCAGCAGCAGATCGGCATAGTCGTAGATCAGGGCGCGATGCTGCGGGAAAGCCTGCACGGCGTTGCGGTAGAACACCAGGGCGTCGGCATCGTTCTTTGCGGCGCGTTTTACGCGTCCGGAAAGGGTTTCTATCATCGGGTTGCGCCCGGCCGCCGGATCGTTCCGGGTTTGCCTGAGCAATGCCGCCAGTTCTTCTGCGGCACGGCCGGTCTCGTTGTTGCGCAGCAGGGAACTCACCAGCCCGTAGCGCTGCGCGATCGGGTTGCCGTGTTTCTGCGCCCCTAGTGCATCGCTGAAGTATGCAACGGCCTCCGGCGCGGTCTTTTGCGACGCGATGAGTTTGGCGCGTGCCAGCTGGAAATCCAGACTGTCCGGGATCAGGCGGTAAGGCTGTTTCTGTACGCGGTTGCCGATATCGGCGATGCGTTCGCTGGTGATCGGGTGGGTGCGCAGGTAGCCCGGCATGTTGCCTTCCAGCAGGCGGGTGGCTTTTTGCAGCCGGTCCAGGAATTCCGGCATGGCGTGGATGCTGAAGTTTGATTTTTGCAGGATGTCCAGTCCGATGCGGTCCGCTTCCTGTTCGTGGGCACGGGTGAAGTCAAGCTGCTTCTGCATGGCGCGCGCCTGCATGCTCACCAGTGCCGCCTGGGATGCCTGCGAGTTGTTGCGTGCGGCGAGAATGGCGATGGCGATCGCGGCCATCGACGCCAGACTGTCGTTCCGCTGCCCGGCCACCATGCGCGCCAGGTGGTGCTGCGTGACATGGGCGATCTCGTGGCTGAGCACGGCAGCCAGTTCCGATTCGCCCTGTACGGTCAGCAGCAGGCCGCTGTTCACGCCGATGAAGCCGCCCGGCAGGGCAAAGGCGTTGACGTTGTAATCATCGAGCGCGAAGAACTCGAAGCCCAGGCTCGGTTCGGCGCTGTTCTCAACCAGCCTGTAGCCGAGTTGGTTGAGATAGTCGTTGATCTCGGCATCGTCGAGGAATTGCTTGCCGGCGCGGATCTGCATCACGCTTTGCCGGCCGATCTGGCGTTCTTGCAGCGGGGTGAGCACGGTTTGCGAGACGTCGCCCAGATCGGGCAATCCATCCCCCGAGGCGCATGGGGGGAGGCACAGCAGCAACAGCAGCAGGGTCTGTCTTCTCATGGCCGGTATGATAGTTGTTTTTGCTTCCGGTTCACAATTTTCGAAGCCTGCGCCCTGTGAGAGCGCGTCACAAGGTGGACAGTGCCGCGCAAAATGCGCAGAATTGTGCCGTTTCTGGCAAGATGGCTCGAATGGACAAGATCGGCAAATACGAAATCGTACGCGAACTCGGCACCGGGGCGACCAGTACCGTGTATCTGGCCACCGACACGTTCAGCAAGCAGCAGGTCGCCATCAAGCTGTTCGACCTGAAGAGCCTGCGCGATCCCAATAGCGCCAAGATCTACCGCAAGCTGCTGATGACGGAAGCTTCGCTGGCGGGCAAATTATCCCACCCGCATATCGTGAAGATCCTCGATGCCGTCATGGACGGCGACGTCAACTACATGGTGATGGAGTATATCGAGGGCAGTACGCTCGAGCAGTATGCAGAGGTGGACAACCTGCTGCCGATCAGCAATGTTGCCGAGATCGTCTACAAGTGCTGCAAGGCTCTTGAATATGCGCAGTACCAGGGGGTGATCCACCGTGACATCAAGCCGGCCAACATCCTCTTGCGGGGCGAATCGGATATCAAGATCTCCGATTTCGGTGCGGCCGCGATCCAGGGCCAGCAGACCACGCAGGTTAGCGGCGTGGGCTCGCCTGCCTATATGTCTCCGGAACAGGTCAAGGAACTGCCGCTGACGCACCAGACCGACATCTATTCGCTGGGCGTGGTGATGTACAGGTTGTTGACCGGCAAGCTGCCGTTTGACGCGAGCAACAACTTCAGCATGATTTACCATATCCTCAACATCGAACCGCCGCCGCCCAGCACCTTCCGTCCGGAGACGCCGCCGGAACTGGATAGCATCGTGCGCCGCGCAATGGAGAAGGATACGGCGAAGCGTTACCGGACGTGGGACGAGTTCGCTCGCGACCTGGTCGGGTTCTTCAGCCACGTCGCGCCGGCTCAGAACGAGATCTTCGATACGGAGAAATATGCCACCCTGCGCAATCTGGCGTTCTTCAAGAACTTCAGCGATATCGAATTATGGGAGGTGCTGCATATCAGCAAATGGCGCAAGGTACCGAGATCCGAATACATCCTGCGTGACGGTGAGAGCGGCCGCTCGTTCTATATCCTCGCGCAAGGCACGGTGCGCGTGGTCAAGCAGGGCAGGCTTTTGAGCCTGTTGCACCACGGTGATTGTTTCGGTGAGATGGCGCACCTCTCGGAGCGTGATTTCATACGCAGCGCGGATGTGATCGCCAAGAACGATGTGGTGCTGATCGAGATCGACCCGGATGTGTTGACGCACGCCACGACCGGGTGTCGTTTCCAGTTTGGCGACGCGTTCTTGCGCCTGCTGGTAAAGCGCCTGTCGATGGCAAACACCCGCATCTCGCGTTTGCTGGCGGACCAGGGCCAGGCGGAAAAGGGGTGAGGTATGTGCGGCCGGGGATGTCACCGTCACGCGGCCATATGCCACCGCATGGGTACATGCCGGTTTGCCGGGGTGAGTGATGGAATTTGACGTGGAATTGGATGTGCGCGAACTGAGCTGCCCACTGCCCGTTTTGCGCACCGGAAGATCCCTGTCGAAGATGGCCAGCGGGCAGGTGCTCAAGGTGCTGGCGACCGATCCGGGGTCGCCCGGGGATTTCGTGGTGTTCTGCCGCCAGACCGGCAATGAGTTGCTGTCTTCTGCCGGGCAGGACGGCGGATTCGTGTTCCTGATCCGCCGTCGCTAGGGGTCCCCGTCAGTTCAGTCTGCCGCGTTGGGCCCGTAGTTGCACCAGCGTCGCGCTGAAATCTTCCATGCGCTTGCGTTCCTGCTCGACCACGGCGGCAGGGGCGCGGTCCACGAAGCCGGCATTCGACAGTTTGTCTTGCGTCCTGGTGATCTCGCCTTGCAGCCGCACGATCTCCTTGTCCAGCCGCATGCGTTCCGCGGCGACGTCGATCTCCACCTTCAGCATCAGCCTGTATGTCCCGACGACGGCGACCGCCGCATCGCCATCCGGCAATTCGGCCACGATCTGCACTTCGTTGAGCTTGGCCAGGCTGCTGATATAGGGCGCGATTGCGGCGAGCGTGGCGGCGTCTGCCGCCGCACCCCCCGATGCGATTATCAAAGGGACGCGCTGCGCCGGGGAAAGGTTCATCTCGCCGCGCAGGCTGCGGCAGCCGTTGACCATGGATTTCAGCGTCGCCACCCATGCTTCGGACTTTTCGTCACAGCGCGCCAGGTCGGCGCGCGGATAGGCCTGCAGCATGATGCTCCCGCCGCTGCGACCCGCGACCGGCGCGACCTTCTGCCAGAGTTCTTCGGTGATGAACGGGATCAGCGGATGGGCGAGACGCAGCGTGGTTTCCAGCACGCGCACCAGCGTGCGCCGCGTGGCGCGCTGCTGCGCGGCGCTGCCGTTCTGCATCTGCACCTTGGCGAGTTCCACGTACCAGTCGCAGTATTCGTCCCAGACGAATTCGTAGATCGCCCGGGCCAGCAGGTCGAAGCGGTAGTCGGCGTAATGCCGCGCCACCTCGTCCTCGACGCGCTGCAGCCGGCTGACGATCCAGCGGTCGGACGGAGAGAAATCGAGATAGCCGCTGTTGCAGGTGTCCTTGCTGTGCTCTTCCAGTCCACAGTCCTTGCCCTCGCAATTCATCAGCACGAAGCGCGTGGCGTTCCACAGCTTGTTGCAGAAATTGCGATAGCCCTCGCAGCGCTGCATGTCGAATTTGATGTCGCGTCCCGGGGATGCGAGCGACGCGAAGGTGAAGCGCAATGCGTCGGTGCCGAAGGCGGGGATGCCGTTCGGATACTCCTTGCGCGTCCGCTTCTCGATCTGCTCGGCCTGCCTGGGGTTCATCAGTCCGTTGGTGCGCTTCTTCAACAGTTCGTCGATACCGATGCCGTCGATCAGATCGATCGGGTCGAGCACGTTGCCCTTCGACTTGGACATCTTCTGGCCTTCCGCATCGCGGATCAGGCCGTGCACATACACGTCCCTGAACGGGATCCTTCCGGTGATGTGTCTGGTCATCATCACCATGCGCGCCACCCAGAAGAAGATGATGTCGAAGCCGGTGACCAGTACCGAGGAGGGCAGGTATTGCCTGACGAAAGTGTTCTGCGTGTCGAACGGCTTGCCTTCTTCCCAGTCGAGCGTGGAGAACGGCCACAGCGCGGACGAGAACCAGGTGTCGAGCACATCCTGGTCGCGGTCGAGCTGCCCGGCATAGCCGGCCTTGTCAGCCAGACGGCGTGCTTCGGCCTCCTCACGCGCGACGAACACTTCGCCGTTCACGCCGTACCAAGCCGGGATCTGGTGCCCCCACCACAGTTGGCGCGAGATGCACCAGTCCTGGATGTTGTTGAGCCACTGGTTGTAGGTGTTCACCCAGTTTTCAGGATGGAATTTGATCTCGCCGGAGCTCACACATTCCAGCGCTTGCTCGGTGATGGATTTTCCCTCCGGGCCCGCTTTGCTCATCGCGACGAACCACTGGTCGGTGAGCATCGGTTCGATGACCACGCCGGTACGGTCGCCGCGCGGCACTTTGAGTTTGTGTTTTTCGGCCTTGTCGAATACGCCCGCAGTCTCTAGGTCGGCAACGATCTGTTTGCGCGCGGCGAATCTATCCATGCCTTGGTATTTCTTCGGAGCGTTCTCGTTGATCTTCGCGTCCAGCGTGAGGATGGAGATCATCTCCAGCTTGTGACGCTGACCGACGGCGTAGTCGTTGAAGTCATGTGCGGGCGTGACCTTCACCACGCCGGTGCCGAATTCTTTGTCGACGTATTCATCCGCGATGACGGGGATGGTGCGGTCGCACAACGGCAGCGTGACTTGTTTGCCGATGAGATGTCTGTAGCGTTCGTCTTCCGGATGCACCATCACCGCCACGTCGCCCAGCATGGTCTCCGGGCGCGTCGTCGCAACCACCAGATGGCCGGAGCCGTCTGCCAGCGGATAGCGGATGTGATACATGAAACCGTCCTCTTCCTCCTGCACCACTTCCAGGTCGGACACGGCGGTGTGCAGCTTCGGATCCCAGTTCACCAG
>JBGARW010000021.1:0-27687 GCA_044230015.1 Gallionella sp.
CAGTTGCTAGATGAGGTATAGCGCGGCATGATGCACATATTGCAAAGGCATTAATTATCAGGAGCTGCCAATGTCCATTACCACTGCATCCGCCGATTTCGTCGTCTGGTTCCGTTCCGTCGCGCCCTACATCAACGCGTTCCGCGGCAAGACCTTCGTCATCGCGTTCGGCGGGGAGGTGGTCGCCGATGGCAAGTTCGTCGAGCTGACGCACGATTTCAACCTGCTTGCCGCACTTGGCATACGGCTGGTGCTGGTGCACGGGGCGCGCCCGCAGATCGAACAGCATCTGGCGAAGAACAATCTCGGCGACGCGTATTACCAGGGTGTCCGCATGACCGACGCCGAGACCATGCAGTGCGTGAAGGAGGCGGTGGGCCGGGTGCGCGTGGAGATCGAGGCGCTGTTGTCGATGGGGCTGGCGAATTCGCCGATGGCCAATGCCGACATCCGCGTGGCCGGGGGCAACTTCATCACCGCGCAGCCGATCGGCGTGGTCAACGGCGTGGACCTGATGCACACCGGCAGCGTGCGCAAGGTGGACGTCGCGGCACTCAACGACCGCATGGAGTTCGGCGAGGTGGTGCTGCTCTCGCCGCTCGGTTATTCGCCGACCGGCGAGGTATTCAACGTCACGCTGGAAGATATCGCCACCGCCACCGCCATCGCGCTGGACGCCGACAAGCTGGTGTTTCTGATGGATACCGACGGGGTGCAGGACAAGAAGGGCAAGCCGCTCAAGGAGCTCACGATCGTCCAGGCGCAGGCGGTGCTGTCCGGCAAACGCAAGCTGCCGGATGATGTGGGCATGTTCCTGCCCTGCGCGATACGCGCCTGCGAAGCCGGCGTGGCGCGTACCCACCTGATCAGCCGCCATACCGACGGCGCGGTGCTGCAGGAGCTGTTCAGCGACGAGGGTATCGGCACCATGGTGGTGGAGAGCACGCTCAATACCCTGCGCGCCGCCACCATCGAGGATGTCGGCGGTATCCTGCATCTGCTGCGCCCGCTGGAAGCTGAGGGGATCCTGGTGCGGCGCAACCGTGAATTGCTGGAACGCGAGATCGCGCGCTTCGTGGTGCTGGAACACGACCACCGCATCGTCGGTTGTGCCGCGCTGTATCCGTTCCCCGACGAGGTCGCAGCGGAACTGGCCTGCCTCGCGGTGGACGCACAGTGCAGGGACCGGGGCTACGGCCAGGCCATTCTCGACCACATGATCAGTCTGGCCCAAGTGCAGGGGTTGAAGAAACTGTTCGTGCTCACCACGCGCACCGCGCACTGGTTCGTCGAGCGCGGCTTCAGCGAGGCCGACGTCGCGGCGCTGCCCGCGCAGAAGAAATCGCTGTACAACTGGCAGCGCAAGTCCAAGGTGTTCGTCAGGAAGATTTGATACAGTCGTCAAGTTGCCCGGGGTTGCCCGGCGACTGCGCGCACCGCTACCCCGCCTAATCCCACAGTCCGAGCGCCTGCATCTGCTTCGTGGCCTGCTCCGACCAGCCGCGGTTGGCGGCGGGCGAAGCCGGGCTGGGGTGCAGGATGCGCTCGAAGCGGATGCCCGGAACACCCGCCAGCGCGTCGCGCGCACGGGCTTCCGCGAAGCCGCCGATGCCGATCACCCGTTCCGCACCGCTGGCGCGCACCACTTCGGCCAGATGCGCGTCGCAGGCCGCAAACAGCGGGGCCGCCTCTGGAGTGGGGAGCTTGTCCGGCGTGAGGTTGCGCCCTCCGGAGAAGAACGCCAGCGGGCAGTAGTTGGCGACGAAGTGGTCGGCGAAGAATCTATCCGCCTCCCCGAAGCGCTGCGCGAACAGCCCCCAGAGCCGCCGGCCGCTGACTTCGCTGCGCGGACATGCCCAGCCTTCGATGGGCCGCGCCGGGTTCTCCCGCGCAGGTTTTCCGATCGGCGCGTCGAGGCGCAGCCAGTCGCGCGCCGCCGCGATCTCGCCGAACGGCACGCCGATCTGCGTCATGCCGAACGGGCCGGGGTTCATGCCGACGAACACGATGCGCTTCCTGCCGTCCCCGTAACGCCGCAGGTATTGCTCGTGGGCCGCCCAGGCATAATCGAGCGGGTTATAGACATGCGTGACCGGCGCTGAGAAAGACAGGCCGGACACCGCGCGCGACAATTCACGCGCGGCGGCGATCAAACTGGCGGCACTCATTGCGGCGCGATGTTCAGGCAGCGATCTTGGGCAGGTTGGCGAGCGACACCTTCAGCGCTTCTTCGGGATAGGCGAAGTCCTCCAGCTCGCCCGCGAAATACTTGTCGTAGGCCGCCATGTCGAAGTGGCCGTGGCCCGAGAGGTTGAAGAACAGCGTCTTCTTCTCGCCACTCTGCTTGCAGCGCAGCGCCTCGTCGATGCAGGCGGAGATCGCATGGTTCGATTCGGGGGCAGGGATGATGCCCTCGGCGCGGGCAAAAGCGACGCCCGCCTGGAAGGTCTGCAGTTGCGGTACCGCCACCGCCTCGATCAGTTTCTCATGGTAGAGCTGCGACACCAGCGCCGAGTCGCCGTGGTAGCGCAACCCGCCGGCGTGGATGCCCGGCGGCATGAAGTCGTGACCCAGGGTGTACATTTTGAGCAGCGGCGTGAGCTTGGCCGTATCGCCGAAATCGTAGGCGTACTCGCCGCGCGTCAGTGTCGGGCAGGACGACGGTTCCACCGCCACCAGCCGCACGTTCTTGCCGCACGCCTTGTCGGCAAAGAACGGGAAGGCCACGCCGCCGAAATTGGAGCCGCCGCCGCAGGGCGCGAAGATCATGTCGGGGTAGTCGCCCGCGAGTTCGAACTGCTTCTTCGCCTCCAGGCCGATGACGGTCTGGTGCAACAGCACATGGTTGAGCACCGAGCCCAGCGCGTAGTTCGTGTCGGCGCGGTTGGCGGCATCCTCCACCGCCTCGGAGATCGCCAGGCCGAGCGAGCCGGGATTGTCCGGGTCGGCGGCCAGCGCGGCACGCCCGGATTGCGTTTCCAGCGAGGGGCTGGCGAACACCTCCGCGCCCCAGGTGTGCATCATCGAGCGGCGGAACGGCTTCTGCTCGTAGCTCACCTTGACCATGTACACACGCACCTCCAGCCCGAACATCTGCCCGGCCAGCGCGATCGAAGAGCCCCACTGGCCCGCGCCGGTCTCGGTGGCGATGCGCTTGATGCCCGCCTCCTTGTTGTAATACGCCTGCGGGATGGAGGTATTGACCTTGTGCGATCCCGCCGGCGAGACGCCTTCGTACTTGTAGTAGATCTTCGCCGGCGTGCCCAGCGCCGCCTCAAGGCGGTGCGCGCGGAACAGCGGCGAGGGGCGGTACAGGCGGTAGGCCTCGCGCACCGCCTCGGGGATCGGGATCCAGCGTTCGGCGGACACTTCCTGCAGGATCAGGCTCATCGGGAAGATCGGCGCCAGAGCCTCCGGCCCGATGGGCTTGCCGTCCGGTCCCAGCACCGGCGCGGGGGGATTCGGCATGTCCGCCACCACGTTGTACCAGTGGGTCGGGATATCGTTTTCCTGCAGGCTGAACTTGGTTTGCGGCATGGTGCTCTCCCTGGTGAAGTTGTGATGGACGCGCAACGGAAATCTAGCATAAGCGCCCGGCGGCAGCCAGCGCGCCGGAATGTCTATACAGACCCTGCCTGGTCGCCAGGGGAGTCCTCGTTCCAAGGCGCGACCTTGAGCAGCAGCAGCATGCCGGGCAGAGCCAGCGCCGCGCACAGCAGGAAGAAGCCGCTCCAGCCCATCTGCTCCACCAGCCAGCCTGCCGTGGCGTTGACGAAGGTGCGCGGCATGGCGGCGAGGCTGGTGAACAGCGCGAACTGCGTCGCGGTATAGGCGGGGTGGGTGGTATGCGCGATGTAGGCGACGAAGGCCGCCGTGCCCAGGCCGACGCCCAGCGCTTCCAGCCCGATCACGAACGCGAGTTGGGTGAGGTGCAGCGCGGTGATTTCCGCATGGGTGCCTTGAACGGCGAGCCAGTAAAAACCGAAGATCGACACCACCTGCACCACGCCGAACAGCCACAGCGCGCGGTTGATGCCGAGCTTGAGCATCCAGATGCCGCCGAGCAGCGCGCCGATCACCGCCGGCCACAGCCCGGCGTTCTTGGCGACCAGCCCGATCTGCGATTTGCTGAAACCCATGTCGAGATAGAACGGCGTGGCCAGCGCGGTGCACAGGCTGTCGCCGAGCTTGTAGAAGAACAGGAAGGCCAGGATCAGCAGTGCGCCTTGCCAGCCCTGCCGCCCGATGAATTCACGGAACGGTTCGACCACGGCGGCGCGCAGCGTCTTGGGCGCGTTGGCTGCGACCGGCTCCCTGACCAGCAGCGTCATCGCCATGCCGGGCAGCATGAACAGCGCGGTGACCAGGAATACCGTGTCCCACGGCAGATGGTCGGCAAGGATCAGCGACAGCGAGCCGGGAACCAGTCCGGCGATGCGGTAGGCGTTGACATGCACCGCGTTGCCCAGGCCGAGTTCGTTGTCCAGCAGCAACTCGCGGCGGTAGGCGTCCAGCACGATGTCCTGCGTGGCGCTGAGGAAGGCGAGCAGCGTGGCAAGCAGCACGATGATGGATAGATCGTCTTGCGGCGAGAAGCCGCCCAGCGAGGCGATCACCAGCAGCAGGGCGGTCTGTGTCAGCAGCATCCAGCCGCGCCGCCGCCCCAGCACCGGCACGACGTAGCGGTCGAGCAGCGGCGACCAGAGGAATTTCCAGGTGTAGGGGAACTGGATTAGCGCGAACGCGCCGATCACCTTGAGATCGACCTGCTCGGTGCGCAGCCATGCCGGAACCAGGTTGAGCAGCAGGTACAGCGGCAGGCCGGAAGCGAAGCCGGTGAACACGCAGATCAGCATGCGCCGCGTGAACAGCTGCGCAATCACGCTCATGGGTCAGGTCGCACGTTTGAACCGGTACACCGCCATGCCGCCGAGCAGGTTCGGCAGCAGGCGCACCTCGCGTTCGCCGGTCATCACGCGGCGCTCCAGCACCGCCACGTCATGGGCACTGCAGAAGCTCTCGAAGTCATGCAGGGTGCACAGGTGCACGTTCGGTGTGTCATACCACTGGTAGGGCAGTTCGCGCGACACCGGCATGTTGCCGAGCAGCACGCCGAGGCGGTTCTGCCAGTGGCCGAAATTGGGGAAGCTGACGATGCCCTCGCGCCCGACGCGCAGCATCTCGCGGATCAGCGCCTCGGTATGGCGCGTGGCCTGCAGGGTCTGCGACAGGATGACGAAGTCGAACGAGCCGTCCTCGAAATCGGACAGGCCGGATTCCAGGTCGTTCTGGATCACGTTCACGCCGTTGGCGATACACGACACGATGTCCGGGTCGTTGATCTCCACGCCGTAGCCGCGCACCGCGCGGGTTTCCTTGAGGTAGCGCAGCAGGCTGCCGTCACCGCAGCCGAGGTCGAGCACCGAGGCGCCCTTGGGGATCCATGCGGCGATCGCGGCGAAGTCCGGGCGTTCGGCGGCGAGCCGCGCGATGTCGTTTTGCGTCATTGGGCAGATTCCCTTGCAACGTTATCGAGATAGGCGCGCACCACGTCGAAGTAGTGCTGGTTCTCCATCAGGAAGGAATCGTGGCCATGCGTCGAGGTGATCTCCGCATAACTGACGTTGCGCCGGTTGTGCAGCAGCGGGCGCACGATCTCGCGCGCCCGCTCGGGCGAGAAGCGCCAGTCGGTGGTGAACGAGACCACCAGGAAGTCCGCGCGGGCGGCGGCGAACGCCCGGTTCAGGTTGCCGCCGTAATCGTGTGCCGGATCGAAGTAATCCAGCGCCTTGGTCATCAGCAGGTAGGTGTTGGCGTCGAAATAGGCCGCGAATTTGTCGCCCTGATAGCGCAGATAGGATTCGATCTCGAATTCGATGTTGTAGCCGTAGTTGAATTTGCCGCCGCGCAGTTCGCGGCCGAACTTGTCGGCCATCACATCGTCGGACAGGTAGGTGATGTGCCCCAGCATGCGCGCCAGCCTCAGGCCGCGCGTCGGCACCACATTGTGCCGGTAGAAGTCGCCGCCATGAAAATCCGGGTCACCCAGGATCGCGCTGCGCGCCACGTCGTTGAACGCGATGTTCTGCGCGGTGAGGTGCGGCGCGGCGGCGATCGCCAGCACATGGCGCACCCGTTCGGGAAAGGTCAGCGACCATTGCAATGCCTGCATCCCGCCGAGGCTGCCGCCGATCACTGCCGCGAATCGCCGGATGCCGAGCAGGTCGGCGAGGCGCGCCTGCGACGCCACCCAGTCTTCCACGGTGATGACCGGGAAGTTCGCGCCGTAAGGCTGCCCGGTTCCCGGGTCGATGGAGGACGGGCCGGTCGAACCGTGGCAGCCGCCAAGGTTGTTCACGCCGATCACAAAGAACCTATCGGTGTCGATCGGCTTGCCGGGGCCGATCATGTTGTCCCACCAGCCGACATTGTCGGGCTGGTCCGCGTAATGGCCCGCGACATGGTGATGGCCGGACAGCGCGTGGCAGACCAGGATCGCGTTGGACCGGTCCGCGTTCAGCGTGCCGTAGGTCTCGTACACCAGCTCATAGCGCGACAGCACCGCGCCGCTGCGGAAAGTGAGCGGGGTGTCGAAGGTGGCGCGTTGCGCGCTGACGGTGCCGATGCTGCCTGATGCGTTCAAGATGAGTGCTCCAAAAACAAAAACCCGTTCAGCTTGTGCCAAAACGGGTCGCCTCGCTTTAGCTGGAATGTTTTGAGTGCCCCGCAAGCTGATGTCAAATCGGCACTGGTGAAACTGCTAGCCATTCGGCCAAACGAGCAAGCCACACTCGTCGAATCGCTGGTCATGGCGCGCAGTTTCCGCGTTTTGCGGAAAGCTGTCAACAATCAGGCATTGAGCCGGTCCAGCAGTTCGCGGACCTTGAGCGGATCGTCGGCACGCAGGATCTTCTGCGTCAGCGCGGCGATCTCCGGCAGGCTGGTGGTGAGCACGCGTTGCTTGATGTTCGGCACCTGCGCCGAGAACATCGAGAACCGGCGCAGCCCCAGACCCAGCAGCAGCCGTGTGTAGGCCAGTTCCCCGGCCATTTCGCCGCACACCGAGACCGGCACGCCGAGCTTGTTGGCGGTGCCGATGACGTGCGACAGCAGATTCAGCACGGCGGGGTGGAGCGGGTCGTAAAGGTGCGCGACATCCTCGTCGGTACGGTCGATCGCCAGCGTGTACTGGATCAGGTCATTGGTGCCTATGGACAGGAAATCGAGCTTTTTGGCGAATATATTCAACGCCAGCGCGGCAGCGGGGATCTCGATCATGCCGCCGATCTGCACTTCGCGGTTGTAGGGGATACCGTCATCATCGAGCCCGCGTCTGGTTGCATCGATGAACTGCAGGGTCTGGTTGAGTTCCGACACGCTGGACAGCATCGGCACCAGGATCTTCACGTTGCCGTAATGCGTGGCGCGCAGCAGCGCGCGCAACTGGGTGCGGAACAGCTGCGGCTCCGCCAGGCACAGGCGGATCGCGCGCAGGCCCAGCGCGGGGTTGCTGGCGACACGCCCCGCATCCTTGAGTTGCTTGTCCGCGCCGAGGTCGAAGGTGCGGATCGTGACGGGCTGCCCGTCCATGCCCGCCGCAACGGCGCGGTATGCCTCGAATTGTTCCTCCTCATCCGGCAGTTCGTCGCGGTTGAGGAACAGGAATTCACTGCGGAACAGCCCGATGCCGGTCGCGCCGTTTTCCTTCACCTCGGCGATGTCTTCCGGTTTCTCGATGTTGGCGTGCAATTCGATGAGACTGCCGTCGAGGGTGCTGGCGCGCGCCGTGCGCAGCCGTTTGAGCTTCTTGCGCTCCAGCTCCCACGCGCTTTGGCGCAACTTGTATTCGGCAAGTATCGGCTTGTCCGGATTGACGATCAGCACGCCCTGTTCGCCGTCCAGGATCAGCAGGTCGTCCTCGCGGACCAGTTCTCGGGCATTGTGCAGGCCGACCACGCACGGCGTGTTCAGGCCGCGCGCCACGATCGCGGTATGCGAGGTCGCGCCGCCGGCATCGGTGACAAAGGCGGCATATTGCTGGGGCTTGAACTGGATCAGGTCGGCGGGGCTCAGGTCATGCGCCACCAGGATCGTCTCGACATCATGGCGCGCCGGCGGCGGCTGGTGTCCGGGGTGGCCGGCAAGCCGCTTGAGCAGCCGCTCGGCGACCTGCCTCACGTCGGTTTGCCGCTCGCGCAGATAGGCATCCTCGAACTCGTCGAATTGCGCGACCAGGGCATCCACCTTCACCTTGAGCGCCCATTCGGCGTTGCAGTGCTCGCTGGCGATCATCTCGCGCGGTGCGGCGCTCAGCAGCGGGTCGTCCAGGATCATCTGGTGCAACTCGAGGAATGCATCGAACTCGGCGGCGGCGTGGGTCGGGCGATTGCCGCGCAGGCCGGAGAATTCCTGGCGCGTGGCCTGCAGCGCGGCATCGAAGCGCGCGATCTCCTGGTCGATGAAGTGCTTGGGCAAAATATAATGCGCCACCTCCAGCGAGGTATGCGAGACCAGGTGCGCATGGCCGATGGCGATGCCGCTGGAGACCGCGATGCCATGTAATGTGAAGCTCATTCGTCTTCCCCGAATTTATCGCTGATAAGGTTCACGATGGCCCGCATCGCTTCGTCCTCGTCCTCGCCCTCGGTCTCGATGCCGATGACCGTTCCCCTGGAGGCGGCCAGCATCATCACGCCCATGATGCTCTTCGCGTTGACGCGGCGCTGGTTGCGCGACAGCGTCACCTCACATCTGAAACCGGAAGCCAGTTGCGTGAGTTTGGCGGAGGCGCGCGCGTGCAGGCCGAGTTTGTTAGCGATCAGCGCATCTTGTTGCAGCATCACAGCCTTCCGAGTCGATATAAACGATACATTCGCGGCCACCCGTAACGGCGATCTCCGCCAGCTCCGGCATGGTCTTGTCCGGGTGGCATACCACGCGTAGCAGCATCGGCAGATTGACGCCCGCGACACCCTTCACGCGTCCGGTATTGCACAGTTGCCGCGCGATGTTGCTCGGCGTGGCGCCGAAGATGTCCGACAGGATAAGCACGCCCCCGCCGGTATCCAGTTGCCCGATGAGCGATTGTCCTTCCACCAGCTTCAGGTGGGGGTCGTCGCCGGCGAGCACCGTCAACACCTTGAGGTTGCGAGGCGCTTCGCCCAGCACATGCCTGACGCAATCCACCAGGCTGTCGCCCAGTCCGTTGTGTGCCACCACCAGAATCCCAACCACTCAGATCACCCCCGTCAAATAAGCCGGCAGCAGCGCGCTGCCTGCCAAAACGATCCAGCCGTAGCGGACAAACCAGAGCAGCGCCCCGGCTTTTTCCTCATCGGCCTGACGCTCCTCGGCCACGATCTTGCCGACCTTGCGCAATGCGTTGATGCCGACCGCGCGGCGTACCTTGTGTTCAACGACTTCATGCTCCGGACCGCCCATCACTCCACCTGCGGATGCATGCCCTTGTCGGCGAATTCTAGCCGTTTCTGCAATCCGGCTGTGAGATGGATGTTGCCAACGCCATCCACCAGCATCGCCTCGGACACGTTCATTCGCGCCGCGGCGCTACGCCAACCGCCGGTCCCGGCGATGAACAGCGGCTTGGAAGCCGCGTCGGACAGCACGCCGGCGCGCGGCCCGCGCGTCAGGATGGTTGCCGCCTGCACGTCCTGTGCGGGATGGCCGCTGCGCGGGTCGATCAGGTGACAATAGCGGCTGCCGCCCAGTTCGAAGTAGCGCTGGTAGTCGCCGGAGGTGCCGAGCGCCTCGCCGTCGTGCAGGTCCAGCGTCGCCAGCGCGCCGGCCTGGCGCGGGTGCCGGATGCCGATGCGCCACGGGCGCTCGCCGTGCCGGCCGAGCGCGAGCACATTCCCGCCGATGTTGACCAGCGCGTTGCGGATGCCCCGCTCGCGCAATATCACGGCGGCACGGTCCAGCGCATAGCCTTTGGCATAGCCTCCCAGGTCGAGCCGTACCGCCTTGTTGCTGCTGCGCACCCGGCCCTGGGCGAGGGTGATGTCATTCATCTGCGGATTCGCCTGCACCAGCGCGGCGATCCGTTCCCCGTCCGGCAGCGCTGCCTTGAACTCGTCGGCGTGGAACCCCCACAGTTGCACCAGTGTGCCGATGGCGGGGTTGAACAGGCCCTGCGATTGTCGGGAGAGCTGCGCGGCATCCTGCAACATCGCGGCGAGCTCCGCCGAGACGGCCTTGCTCTCGCCCCCGGCGAACGCCGCGTTCAATTCGCTCAGCTCGCTCGGCTGCCACGCGTGCAGCATATCGTGCAGGCGCTGGAACTCGCGCAGCACCTCGTTCGCTGCCTGCCGCGCGCGCGCCTCGTCCGCGCCGTACACGGTGACATCCACCAGCGTGCCGAACACGTAGCCCTGTTCCTGGTGCAGCGGCTCCCTGCCCGCGCAGGCGGCGAGCAGCAGGGCGACGGCGACGACGGCAAGGCGCGGGAGTCGCATCAGGATTCTTCGCCGGCTTCCAGCTCCAGCGATGCGGCGAGCAAAGCCAGCCGCGCCACCACGCCGTAGGCATAGAAGCGGTTCGGCATGTCGTCCGGCGCGCAGTCCGGGTTGGGCAGCGTGCAGCAACTCTCGAACGCCAGGGGTTCGAAGCGCATGCCGGGGGCATTCAGGTTCTCGTCCGTGCCGCGCTCGGTGTGCATGCGGTAGAAGCCCCCGACCACGTAATGGTCGACCATGTAGACCACTGGTTCGGCCACCGCGTCGTGGATATGCTCGAAGGTGTACACGCCTTCCTGCACCAGCACGTCCGAGACCTCCAATCCTTCCTTGACCACCGCCATCTTGTTGCGCTGCCGGCGGGACAGACCGGTGACCTCGCCGGCGTCCTTCACCGTCATGATGCCCATGCCATAGGTGCCCGCATCTGCCTTGACGATGACGAAGGGGTCGTGCTTCACGCCGTATTCGGCGTATTTCGCGCGCATCTTCTGCAGCACGCCGTCCACCTGCGCGGCAAGACATGCTTCTCCGGTGCGTTCCTGGAAGTTCACCTGGTGGCAGACCGCGAAGTAGGGATTGATCAGCCACGGGTCGATGCCGAGCAGACGGGCAAATTCGCCGGCCACACGGTCGTAGGCGGCGAAATGCTGCGATTTGCGCCGCATATACCAGCCGGCGGATAGCGGCGGGTAGACTTGCTGCTCGAGATTCTTCAGGATGTCCGGCACGCCTGCCGACAGGTCGTTGTTGAGCAACACCACGCACGGGTCAAAACCCGCTCCCGATCCCTGGTCCTCCAGCACCAGACGCCTGCCGCGCCGCTTCAGTGGTTCCAGCGTCAGCGTGCTGCCGTCGGGCAATCGGATCGGTGTGGCTGCGGTGATCTCCGGCAGCAGGCTGCCGACGCGCACGCGCATCCCGGCCTGCCTGATGATGGTGACGAGCTGCGCGACGTTCTGCAGGTAGAACATGTTGCGCGTGTGGTTTTCCGGTATCAGCAGCACCCCGCGCGCCTTGGGGCAGATCTTCTCCACAGCACTTTGCATCGCCTGCACACATAACGGCAAGAAGTCCCGATTGAGATTGTTGAAACCGCCCGGGAACAGGTTGGTATCGACCGGCGCCAGCTTGAAGCCGCTGTTGCGCAGATCCACCGAAGCGTAGAACGGCACGGCATGCTCCAGCCATTGCGTACGGAACCAATGTTCGATGGTCGGCATGGCATTCAGGAAACGACGTTCCAGATCGAGCAGCGGGCCGGTCAGGGCGGTAGTGAGATGGGGAACCATGATGCTCCGGGAATTGATCAATCCTGCGCATTCTAGCCGATAGCTCCAACGGCCTCCAATTGTGCGGCCTCGCGCGGACGGCTACAATGCCGCCATGTCCGATTTCAACCTTACCCATCACTTTCTGATCGCCATGCCCGCGATGCAGGAGGGGGCTTTCGTCGGCACACTGACTTATGTGTGCGAGCACAACGAGAACGGCGCGCTGGGTATCGTGGTGAACCGTCCGATCAGCCTGACGCTGGGCGAGATGTTCGACCAGATCAACATCCCGTTGCACCAGCCGAAGCTGGAAAAGATGCCGGTGCATTTCGGCGGGCCGGTGCAGACCGAACGGGGCTTCGTGCTGCACGATGCGCCGGCAAACTGGCAATCCACGCTGCGCATCAACGACAGGCTGGCGCTGACCACCTCACGGGACATCCTCGAGGCGGTCGGTCAGGGCGAGGGGCCGCGCCACCTGATCGTCACCCTGGGCTATGCGGGCTGGGACCAGGGGCAGCTGGAGCATGAGATGACCGAGAACGCCTGGCTGACCGTGCCGGCCTCCGAACACATCCTGTTCGACCTGCCGCCTGAGGAGCGCCTGCCCGCGGCGATGGCGCTGCTTGGCGTGGACTATGCCTCGCTGGTCGATAACGCCGGACATGCCTGAGGGAACGGTTATCCACGCACCGGCTTTCGTCGCACAGGGAACGCTGCTCGCTTTCGATTTTGGCACCAGACGTATTGGCGTCGCGACCGGCAGTGCGCTGTTGCGCCAGGCCAATCCGCTGACCACCATCGACGAGGAAAAGACCGATGCACGCTTCGCCGGGATCGCGGCCTTGCTTGCCGAATGGCAGCCGTGCGCGCTGGTGGTGGGGCTGCCCGGCAACGACGACGGCACACCGCACGAACTGACCGCCCTGTGCCGCCGCTTCGCCAACCGCCTCAAGGGGCGGTTCAATTTGCCGGTGATCCTGGTCGATGAGCGTTATACTTCGCTTGCCGCCAGCGCGCGGTTGGGCGAACAGGGCATCCATGGCAGGAAGCAGAAGCCGCTGATTGACCAGTATGCCGCGCAGCAGATCTTGCAGGCGTACTTTGATGAACCCGCAGCGGGATTGATCGTATGAAAAATTCGCAACTCAACAAGAACGGCGAGCTCCAGCACCTGCTGACCACCGAGGGTTTGCCGGCGGGCATCGTGCGCGACATCCTCGACCGTGCCGCAACCTTCCTCGATACCGCCGACGGCCACGAGATCAAAAAGGTGCCGCTGCTGCACGGCAAGTCGGTGTTCAACCTGTTCTTTGAAAGCAGCACCCGCACCCGCACCACCTTCGAGATCGCCGCCAAGCGCCTGTCGGCGGACGTGGTCAACCTCAACATCGGCTCGTCTTCGACCAGCAAGGGCGAGACCCTGCTGGACACCGTGGGCAACCTGTGCGCGATGCACGCCGACATGTTCGTGGTGCGCCACGCGCAAAGCGGCGCGGCACACTTCATCGCGAAACATGTGGCGCCGGAGGTACACGTCATCAACGCCGGCGACGGCCGCCATGCGCACCCCACGCAGGCGCTGCTCGACATGTTCACCATCCGCCACTACAAGAAGGAATTCCACAACCTGCGCGTGGCGATCGTCGGCGACGTGCTGCATTCGCGCGTGGCACGCTCGCAGATCCACGCGCTGACCACGCTCGGCGTGCCGGAAGTGCGCGTCATCGCCCCCAAGACGCTGCTGCCGACCATGGTCGGGAACCTCGGCGTGCGCGTCTATCACGACATGGCGCAGGGCCTGCGCGACGTGGATGTGGTGCTCATGCTGCGCCTGCAGAACGAGCGCATGGCGGGTGCTCTGCTGCCCAGCGCGCAGGAGTATTTCAAATACTATGGCCTGACCCAGGAACGCCTGGCGCTGGCGAAACCGGACGCCATCGTCATGCATCCGGGACCGATGAACCGCGGTGTCGAGATCGACTCGAGCGTCGCCGACGGCGCGCATTCGGTGATCCTGTCGCAGGTGACGTTCGGTATCGCGGTGCGCATGGCGGTGATGGGCATGCTGGCGGGGAAGCCGTGAAAAATCCTGCTGCGCTTGGCAGGACAGGGTTGCGCGGTGCGCGCCATCCTCATGTATTTTCCATACATTCCGGTGGCTGTGCTCCGGGCGTCCCCGCCCTGCCTGCGCTCGCGATGGATTTTGCTACGGCTTCAGGAAACAGAATATGAATATCCATATCAAGAACGGGCGGCTGATCGACCCGAAGAGCAACATCGACGCGCGGCAGGACCTGTTCATCGCGGCGGGCAGGGTGGCCGCTGTCGGTAGCGCTCCGGCAGGTTTTGTGGCGGACAAAGTCATGGATGCGAGCGGGCTGGTGGTCGCGCCCGGCCTGATCGACCTGGCCGCACGGCTGCGCGAACCGGGCTATGAATACCGCGCGACGCTGGAATCCGAGCTGGATGCGGCGGTGGCGGGCGGGATCACCAGTCTCGCGTGTCCGCCGGACACCGAGCCGCCGCTGGACGAGCCGGGCCTGGTGGAGATGCTCAAACACCGCGCCAGGGGCTCGAGCCAGGCGCGCGTCTACCCGGTCGGCGCATTGACCACCGCGCTGAGGGGGCTGGAGCTGACCGAGATGGCGGAACTGGCGGATGCCGGCTGCGTGGCGTTCAGTCAGGCCGACGCGCCGCTCACCGACACGCGCGTCTTGCTGCGCGCCATGCAGTACGCCGCCACCTTCGGCTTCCCCGTGTGGTTGCGCCCCCAGGACAGCTACCTCGCCAGGGACGGCGTGGCGCACGACGGCGAAGTGGCGACGCGTTGCGGCCTGCCGGCCATCCCGGTGTGCGCCGAGACCATCGCGCTCTCGACCATGCTGGCGCTGGCACAAGAGACCGGCGCGAGGCTGCATGTCTGCCGCCTTTCCAGTGCGGCGGGCGTGGACATGATCCGCGCCGCGAAGCAGCAGGGGCTGGCGGTGACCTGTGATGTGTCGATGAACCATGTGCACCTGTCGGAGATGGACATCGGTTTCTTCGATTCGAACTGCCACCTGGTGCCGCCGCTGCGCAGCCTGCGCGACCGCACCGCGTTGCGCGCCGGATTGCTGGACGGAACCATCGATGCGATCTGTTCCAACCACGCGCCGGTCGACGAGGATGCCAAGCAGTTGCCGTTCGCCGAGGCGGAGGCGGGCGCGACCGGCCTGGAGCTGCTGCTGCCGCTGGTGCTGAAGTGGGCGCAGCAGGAGGATCTCACATTGTCCGGTGCGCTCGCCAAGGCCACGCTGCAACCCGCGCGGGTACTGGGGCTGGATGCGGGCCATCTGGGCGTCGGCGCGGCCGCCGACGTGTGCGTGTTCGACCCGGAAGCGTATTGGAAGGTCGTGCCGGCCGCGCTGAAGAGCCAGGGCAAGAACACGCCGTTCACCGGACTGGAAGTGCAGGGCAGGGTGCGCTACACGCTGGTCGACGGCAAGATCGTCTATCAAGCCTAGCCGTTCTGAATCATGCCATCCCCGCCTGCGCGAGGGGGACGGCGGTCAATCCCTGAAGCCACCATGAACCCATTGCTCGACTTTTGGTTCCGGCATAACCTGCTGCGCAGATTAGCCTACACTGAAAGTCCAGCGTACTTTAGAAGTCCAACGAAATGTTATGAATAAACTCGCTCCTTCCGATAATCCGTTGCTGGACTTTTCAGGTCTGCCGCGCTTCGCGGAGATCAAACCCGAACACGTAGCCCCAGCGATTGAGCAATTGTTGGACGAGAACCGCGCGCTGATCGCGCGGCTGCTGGCGGACGATGCTCCACCGAAATGGGAAAGCTTCGTGCTGCCGATGGAAGATGCCAACGAGCGGTTGTCGCGCGCGTGGGGGCCGGTCGGACATCTGAACGCGGTGATGAACAGTCCGGAGCTGCGCGAGGCTTACAATGCCACGCTGCCGAAGATCACCCAGTATTACGCCGAACTCGGGCAGAACCTCGCGCTGTTCGGGAAGTTCAAGGCGCTGCGCAACAGCCCGGAATTCGCCGGCTTGAGCGCGGCGCGCAAGAGGATCATCGAGAACGAGCTGCGCGATTTCCGCCTCGGCGGCGCGGAGCTGCCGGAAGACAAGAAGGCGCGCTATCTGGAGATACAGGAACGCCTGGCGGAACTGTCGTCGCGCTTTTCCGACAACCTGCTCGACGCGACCAACGATTACACGCTGGTGATCGAGAACAAGGATGAGTTGAGCGGCTTGCCGGAGGATGTGTTGCAGGCGGCGCAGGAAGCCGCCATTGCGGCAGGCAAAACCGGCTGGCTGTTCACGCTTAAAGCGCCGTCATACGGCCCGGTGATGCAATACGCCGACAACCGCGCGTTGCGTGAAAAGATGTATCGCGCCTCCGGCACGCGCGCCAGCGAGTTCGGCAAGGCGGAGTGGGACAACACCGCGCTGATGGACGAGATCGTCCGGCTGCGCGGAGAGGAAGCGGGCCTGCTGGGCTTTGCCAACTTCGGGGAATTGTCGCTGGCCACCAAGATGGCGGAATCGCCGCAACAGGTGGCCGGGTTCATGCGCGAACTGGCAAAGCGGGCGCGCCCCTTTGCCGAAAAGGATATGGCGGAGCTGCGCGGATTCGCCCGTGCCGAACTGGGCCTGCAGGAATTGCAGTCCTGGGATGTCGGCTATGCCAGCGAAAAGCTGCGCGAGAAGCGCTATGCCTTTTCCGAGCAGGAGGTGAAGCAGTATTTTCCGGAAGACGCGGTACTGCCCGGCATGTTCAGGCTGGTCGAGACGCTGTATGGCTTGCAGATCAGGGCATCCGTCGCGCCGGTCTGGCATCACGACGTGCGCTTCTTCGACATCCGCGATGCGCAGGGGCGGCTGGTCGGCCAGTTCTACCTCGATCTGTATGCGCGCAACAGCAAGCGCGGCGGGGCGTGGATGGATGACGTGATCACGCGGCGCCGTCTTGCGACGGGAATCCAGACACCGGTCGCCTATCTGAACTGCAATTTCTCCGCGCCTGTCGGTGGGAAACCGGCCGTGTTCACGCACGATGAGGTGATCACGCTGTTCCACGAATTCGGCCACGGCCTGCACCACCTGCTGACCGAAGTTGAGGACCTCGCCGTGTCCGGCATCAACGGTGTGGAATGGGATGCGGTGGAATTGCCCAGCCAGTTCATGGAAAACTTCTGCTGGGAATGGGACGTGCTGCACGGCATGACGCGCCATGTAGCGACTGCGAGCAGCGAGCAGGGACCCGCACAGCGGGATGGGAGCGTCCGCGAGTCGGTCGCGGCGCCGCAAACGGGAAGCACAGGTCATCCAGATGCAAATGGAGGTGGCGCCTGTGACGGAGAAAAGCTGCCGCGCGCGCTTTTCGACAAGATGCTCGCCGCGAAAAACTTCCAGAGCGGGCTGCAGACCCTGCGCCAGATCGAGTTCGCGCTGTTCGACATGCTGATGCACAGCAACTTCGAGGCGGGAGGGAACAAGAGCATCCTGCAACTGCTCGACGAGGTGCGCGCCGAAGTGGCGGTGCTGATCCCTCCCGCGTTCCACCGCTTTCCACACAGCTTCTCGCACATCTTCTCCGGCGGTTATGCCGCGGGCTATTACAGCTACAAATGGGCGGAAGTCCTGTCCGCCGACGCCTACAGCCTGTTCGAGGAGAACGGCGTGCTGAATCCCGATGTCGGCGCGCGTTTTCGCGCCGAGATCCTGGCGATGGGGGGCAGCCGCGGCGCGATGGACTCGTTCAGCGCGTTCCGCGGGCGCGAGCCGAACATCGACGCATTGTTGCGGCATAATGGGCTGCTCTGAACATTCCGGGGAGGCAAAATGAAGCGCATCGTTTTGTTGTTGTGCAGTTTGGCAGTGATGCCATCGGGTTTGCAGGCAGGCGAGTTGTTCCGCTGGGTGGACGCGCACGGCAAGGTGCATTACGGCGATGTGCCTCCTGTGGACGGGGTGCAGGTGACCCCCATAAAGTCTCCCGCTGCCGCTATACCCGAAGAAGAACTGCCCTATGAAACGCGCCGTGCACGGCAGAATTTCCCGGTCACCCTGTATGTCGGTGGGAGCTGCGCGGAATACTGCGACCAGGCGCGCAATCTGTTGAGCAAGCGCGGCATCCCGTTCAGCGAGAAAGAACTGGTAACCCAGGAGGACATCGATGCCTTCAAGGCGCTTTCCGGCAGCGACGGCACGCCGACCCTTGCGGTGGGCAAGACCTTCCTTAAAGGCTTTCTGGCGGCACGGTGGCATAGTGAACTCGATATCGCCGGCTATCCGAAGATTGCGCCATACCGTCCGCCCGCACCGCCGGCCGCATCCGCGCCTGCCGCAGTGAGCCAGGTCGCGCCGGCCGACACCGCCGCGCAATGAAGCCGGCTGCCCTGAGCGAGGCCGAATGGATATCCTGACCCACGGCCTGCTGGGCGGGGCTCTTGCGCAATCGTGCAGCAAGAGAGGCGAGACGCGCGTCGCAACGGGGGTGGGCTTTCTTGCCGCATTGCTGGCGGATGCCGATGCGCTGATCCGGTCATCAGCCGACCCGCTGCTGACGCTGGAGTATCACCGCCAGTTCACCCATTCGCTGATCTTCATACCCGTCGGGGCGCTGCTGGTCGCGCTGATCCTCTGGCCCGTGCTCAAAAGGCTCGGCCATGCGCCGGGTTTCCGGCGCGTCTATCTGTACGCCCTGCTGGGCTGCGCCACGAGCGGTTTTCTCGATGCCTGCACCAGCTACGGCACGCACCTGTTGTGGCCGTTTACCGGGGAGAGGGTCGCCTGGAGCATCGTCCCGATCTTCGACCCGCTGTTCTCGCTGATCCTCGGGACGGCGCTGCTGCTCGGCCTGCGCCGGCGCGACACGCTGCCGGCGCGCATCGGCCTGTTGCTGGCGGCTGCGTACCTGTCTGCCGGCTGGTTCCAGCACCAGCGCGCAGAGGACGCGATGCGCGCGACCATCATGCAGCGCGGACATGAGGCGGGGCGGCTGACCGTCAAGCCGACCATGGGCAATCTGCTGCTGTGGCGCTCGATCTACCGCTCCGGCGGCGTTTACCATGTCGATGCGGTACGGATCGGGTTCGGCGGAGCCGCGCGCATCTATCCGGGCGATACGGTGCGCGCCTTCGATCCGGCGCGCGACCTGCCTGCGCTTTCGCCCGCTTCGGTGCTGCATCGGGACATCCGGCGCTTCGACTTCTTCTCGGACGGCTATCTGGCCTTGCACCCGGAAGACCCCGGCCTGCTCGGCGACGTGCGCTACGCGATGCTGCCCACCAGCACGCGCCCGTTGTGGGGCATCCGCCTGGACATGCAGCGCCAGGAAGTCCACGCGCAATTCGAGGCCTCGCGGCGCATGTCGCGCCAGGAGATCGAGCGGTTCGTCGGCATGTTAAGGGGAGCGGATTGAGTATGGCCGGGCCTGTCGAGCGCCGGGACTACAGCCACGAGGTGCGCAAGCACCGCTTCCTGTGGGTGCGGCTTGCTTTCGCCGCGCTGGGGACCCTGTTCCTGCTGGTCGGCATCATCGGCATATTCACGCCAATCCTGCCGACCACGCCGTTCCTGTTGCTGGCCACCGCCTGTTATGCCCGCTCGTCGCGCCGTTTCTACAACTGGCTGATGAACCATCCGGCCTTCGGGCCGCTGATCGTCGAGTGGCGCACCTACCGGAGCATACCGTGGCGAATCAAGCTGGTGGCGGTGGCCACGATGACCGTCACCTTCGGCAGCTCTATCGTCTTCTTCATCAAGGACGGCTGGCTGCAGCTGGCGCTGGCTTTCTTCGGGCTGGCGATGGTGGTCTGGCTCTACCGCATCCCGTCGCGCGACCGGCCGGACAGGCAGGGGTCCTAGTTACTTCAAGGGACCGCTATGGGCAGGCAGACTATGCGTCGCCAGCCATTCCCTGGCCATCGATTGCGCCGCTTCGATCTGCTCGCGGCTCATCCCGGACTCGATCTCGTGCAGGTCGTCCTGGGCGATGTCGAAACCGGCCGCCACTGCGATGCTGAACCACTTGTGCGCCTGCACCGGGTCGGCCTGTATCGCGCCCTGCCCCCGTGCATACATTCCGCCGAGGGTGTACAGCGCCTCCCCATGGCCCTGCTCGGCCGCCTTGTGGAGCCAGAAAGCGGCTTTCCTGTCGTTCCGCCGGACACCTGCCCCCCGTCCGTACATCCCGCCAAGATATGTCTGTGCCGACGCATGGCCCTGCTCGGCCGCCTTGCGGTACCAGAGCGCCGCCTTCGCGAGGTTCTGCGGGACGCCGCTGCCGCTACTGTACATCTCGCCGAGGATCGCTTGCGCTTTTGCATCCCCCCTCTCCGCAAGCGGGGTCAGCTCCTTCAGCGCAACGGGAAAATGGCCCCTCTTATAGGCGGAGACGCCTTCCTGCAGGCCGGCCTGCGCGCCTGCGCCGGCCACAAGGAAAGATACCGTGAAGATCAGGCAGGAAAAAGTTTTCATTGCTGCATCACCCATGGGCAAGTTGTTCCTTCAAGTCGAACCCCGGACCGGATACCGGGCCGCGACCTTTGGTGGTCTGGCCGGAGGGACTTCTGTCAAGCCGGAATGCCGGGATGGATCAGGCACGCTTCCTGAATTCGTTGGTGCGGGTGTCGATCTCGATCTTGTCGCCGATCTCGATGAACGCGGCAACCGGCAGCTCGAAGCCGGTGTTGATCTTGGCGGGCTTCATCACCTTGCCAGAGGTGTCGCCGCGCACGGCGGGTTCGGTATAGACGACTTCGCGCACGATGGTGTTGGGCAGCTCGACGGAGATCGCCTTCTCGTTGTAGAACACCACTTCGCACGGCATGCCGTCCTCGATGTAGTTGATCGCGTCGCCCATGCTCTCGGCTTCGATCTCGTACTGGTTGTATTCGCCGTCCATGAACACGTACATCGGGTCGGCGAAGTAGGAATAGGTGCATTCCTTGCGGTCCAGGATGATCTGGTCGAACTTGTCGTCGGCGCTGTACACGGTTTCTTTTGGCGCCTCGGTCAGCAGGTTCTTCATCTTCATCTTGACCACCGAGCCGTTGCGGCCGGAACGGCTGTATTCAGCCTTCAGCACGACCATCGGGTCGCTGCCGATCATCACGACATTGCCTGCGCGGAGTTCCTGTGCTGTCTTCATGTTTGCTGCCCCTCGATTTTGAAGGCGCGCATTCTACCGGTTTTCCGGAAAAAATCCAGTAGATTCAACGCCAGATTGTTTGCCGCCAAGTCCCGTGCCCAGTCTTGGGCGCGCTGCCGCAGGATAGACTGGCGCTCCCGGAAATCGTTCCATGCCCGGCCGACCGGAACAGCCGCTTCACCATTCCAGGCGTCCCAAAGATCTTGCAGTGCCCGGGCCGCCTCCGACGAAAGCCCGGCGCAATAGCGCGCCGTGAAGGCGCGCAGCTTCTGCATGTGCACGCCGTCGTGCTGCGGGTAGATGTGCCAGACGAAGGGTCTCGCCGCCCATTGCGCACGCACGCAGGAATCCTCGCCGCGCACGAAGTTGATGTCGCACGCCCAGAGCAGTTCGTCGTAGCGCTCCTGCTCGACGAACGGCAGCACGCGCACCTCCAGCTTGCCGCGCGCATGGCTTGCGCCCGCGCACGGTGCTGCAGCGCCGAAATACCGCCCGACCTGCGGCAGGATGCGCCCCTCCGGCACGAGGCACAGCACCGGCTGCACACCGTTCCCCCAGGCATCGAACAGCCCCGCCAGCGCGTCGTTCTCGTAGCCGAACAGCGAGACCTTCAGCGTCTCCGCCGCAGGCATCTCGATGCCGAGCGACCGCCAGAATGCGTGCTGTTGCGCGGCATCGCTCTGGAACGCGTCGCGCCGCGCGAACAGGTCGCGTTCCAGCAGCAGTCCTCCGGTCTGCGGGGTGAAACCGGGGAAGAAGAAGTACCGGGTCAATGGCAGGTCCGGATGCGGCGAAGGTAACCCGTGGCAATCCGCCACCCAGTCCTCGGCGCTCAGGTATTCGAGGTTGACCCATACCGGTTCGATCTCCTGCGCGGCCATCGCATCGAGGTAGCCCTGCGGCAGCTTGCAGGCGAACGACTCGATCACCAGGTCGGCAGGCTGTGCCTCAGGGAACGGCTCGGCCCAATGCCGCACCTCCACCCCCCGGCACTGCTGGATATCCTGAGCCGCGTCCGCCTCCGTGCACAGTTTCGCTAGGCTGACCAGATCGTCCACCCACAGCCTCACTGCAAGGCCGTGTTCTTGTGCCAGCTGCCGCGCCAGCCGCCAGCACACGCCGATGTCGCCGTAGTTGTCGACGACCTTGCAGAAGATGTCGCAACCGCGCGGCATGTCGCGTTCATTCGGCACGCAGCGCCTCCACCGGATCGAGCCGTGCCGCGCGCCGCGCCGGCATCACGCCGGCCGCGAGGCCGATGGTGACGGCGGTCAGTTCGGCGAGCGCGGCGAACAGCCACGGGGTATGCACCGGCAGTGCGGGGAACAGCAGATGCAACGCCTGCGCGATGCCGACACCGAGCGCCAGCCCGGCCAGGCCGCCCAGGGCGGAGAGCAGCATCGCCTCGCCGAGGAACAGCGCCAGCACCTGCCGTTCGCGCGCACCGAGCGCGCGCAGCAGGCCGATCTCGGCGGTGCGCTCGGTGACGGCCATGGTCATGATGGTCAGGATGCCCACGCCCCCGACCAGCAGCGAGATGCCGCCCAGCGCGCCGACCGCGAAGGTGATCACGTCCAGCACCGAGCCGAGCACCTCGAGCGCCTTCTCCTGCGGGATCAGCGTGAAATCCTCGCTGCCGTGCCGTTCCTTGAGCAGGGCGGTGATGGAGCGCACCACGCTGTCCACGTCGGCGTTCGGCTGGTAGTTCACCTGTATCTCCATCAGGCCGGGGCGATTGAACAGCTCCAGCGCGCGCGCCGCAGGGATGAACACGGTATCGTCGAGGTCGAAGCCGAGGATCTGGCCCTTGGGCTCCATCACGCCGACCACACGATAGCGTTGTCCGCCGACGCGCAGGTAGCTGCCGAGCGGATTCTGTCCGGCGAACAGTTCCTGCCTGACTTTGGCGCCGAGCACGACGAAGGCGCGCGCCTGCGTCGGGTCGTCATCGGGCAGGAAGCTGCCGGTCTGCACGCGGATCGTGAAGGTATCGGTGAACTCGTGTCCGGCGCCGTACACCGTGGTGCGGCGCGTCCTGCCGTTGGCGCGCACTTCGGCGTTGCCCTGCACGCTGGGGTTGGCGTACTGGATGAAGGGCAGCCTGCGCACCGCCTGCGCATCCTCGATGGACAGCGGACGCACCGAGCCGAAGATGCCGACGCTCGCGCCGTGGGTCTGCTTCTTGCCCGGCTGGATGGCGATCAGGTTGGTGCCGAACTGGCTGAACTCGGCCAGCACGAACTGGTGCAGGCCCTCGCCGATGGAAGTGAGCAGGATCACCGCCGCGATGCCGACCGCGATGCCCAGACCGGTGAGGAAGCTGCGCAGCCGGTAGGCGACGAAGCTGGAGGTGGTTAGGCGGATCAGGTCGGGGAATAACATGCCAGGGGCGCCCTTAACTCCGCGCCAGCGCCATCACCGGGTCGAGCCGCGCCGCGCGCTGCGCCGGCCAGACGCTGAACAGGATGCCGGTGCCGAGCGCCGTGCCGAACGCCGCCAGCACCGCCCACCACGGCGCGGCGACCGGCAACGACGGATAGATCTGCGCGATCACCCTGATGCCTATCTCGCCGAGCACCAGGCCGGCCATGCTGCCGATACCGGACAGCAATATCGCCTCGGCAAAGAACAGGTCCCTGATCCGGGTTGCCGGCGCGCCCAGCGCCTTGAGCAGGCCGATCTCCCTGACGCGCTGCGAAACGGCGATGAGCATCACGTTCATGATCAGGATGCCGGCCACCGCCAGGCTGATCGCGGCGATGCCGGCCACCGCCAGCGTCAGCGCGCGCAGGATGCGGTCGAAAGTGGCCAGCACGGCATCCTGCGTGATGACCGTCACGTCGCGCTCGCCGTGGCGCTGGAACAGGATCTGCTCCGCATCGCGCACGGCCTGCTGGATGGCGTCGCGGCTCTTGGCCTCGACCAGCACGCGGAACAGGCCGGACGTGTTGAACAGCATGTGCGCGGAAGCGACCGGGATGATGACCAGGTCATCGGTGTTGAAACCCATCGATTCACCCTGCAATGCCAGCACACCGGCGACGCGGAAGCGCCGGTCACCCAATCGCACCCACGCGCCGATGGCCTGTTGCTGGCCAAACAGCTCGCGCTTGATCCTGGCTCCCAGGACGCACACCGATTCACTGTCGTGGATGTCGCCGGCCGGCAGGAATTGCCCCTGCCCCAGGTTCATGTGGCGCACTTCCAGCAGATCGGCCGTCGAACCCAGCACCACCACTTCGCGGTTGCGCGCATCCAGCGAGATGCTGGTCGTGCCGACGGTCAGCGGGGCGACACGCTTGATGGCGCGGCTGCGCGTCAGGGCTTGCGCGTCATCCAGGGTGATCTCGCGCGGAACCTGCCCGAGCAGCATACCCGGCCCGAGCCCGGCGGTCTCGGTGCGCCCCGGCAGCATGATGACCAGGTTGGTGCCCAGCGAGGAGAATTGGTCGATCACATAACGCCGCGCGCCATCGCCCAGGGCGGTGAGGATGACGACCGCCGCCACGCCGATGGACATCGCGAGCATCATCAGCAGGGTGCGGGTGCGGCTGCCGCGCAGGCTGCCCGAGGCGAACTGCACGATATCGGCCGGCTTCATGTGCCTGCCGGTCGTACCGTCTGTCCGGTGATCCGGCCGTCCACCATGTGCAGCTGCCGCTGCGCGCGCCCGCCGAGGACCGGGTCGTGCGTGACGAGGATCAGCGCGACCTGCTGCTCGACCAGTTGTTCCAGCAGGCTCATCACTTCCTTGCCGGTGGTCTGGTCGAGATTGCCGGTCGGCTCGTCGGCCAGCAGCACGGCGGGATGCATGCTGGTGGCGCGCGCGATCGCCACGCGCTGGCGCTGGCCGCCGGAGAGCTGGTCGGGGCGGTGATCGGCGCGATCCGCCAGCCCGTAGTTTTCCAGCAACTGCGACACGCGCGCCTTGCGCTCGTCGGCGGAGATACCCGCCAGGATCAGCGGCAGCTCGATGTTCATCGCGGCCGTCAGGCGCGGTACCAGATGGAACGACTGGAACACGAAACCGATCTTTTCGCTGCGCACACGGGCCTGCTGCACATCATCCAGCGCGGTGACATTCCCTCCGTCCAGCTTGTAGGTGCCGGAGCTCGGGCGATCCAGCAGGCCGATGAGATTGAGCAGGGTGGACTTGCCGGAGCCGGACGGTCCCATGATCGAGACATAATCGCCCGCCGCGACCTCCAGGTCGATGTCGCGCAGCGCGGCGACCTGCTGATCGCCGACGGCGAAGACGCGGCTGATATTTTCCAGTCGGATCATTTCGAGGGGCTGGGATCCTCGGGCCGCACATGTACGCCTGCCTTCACACCGGCCTGGTCGAGCGACACCACGATCCGGTCGCCTTCGGCCAGTCCCGATGTGACCTCGGTGTATTCCCAGTTGGCCAGGCCGGTCGTCACCGTGCGTTCCTCGAGGATGCCATCCGGCCGGTAAAACAGCACGCGTTTGCCTTCCAGCAGGGTTTGCGTGGGGATGCGCGGCACCTTCTCATGGGAGGCGTGCACGATCTCGACATCGGCGCTGTAGCCGATCAGCAGGTTCTCTTCCGTGGGCGGTTCCGTGAACTCCACCTCGACCTCCACGGTGCGCGCCTGCTTTTCCAGCTCCAGCACATACGGCGCGACGCGCTTGACCCTGCCGGCGAACGACTTGCCCTTGATCGCGTCCAGCACGATGCGGCTTTCCTGGCCTGCCTTGATATTGGCCGCATCCACCTCGTCGATCGGCGCGCTGACGAACAGGCAGCGGTCGTCGATCAGGTCGATGGCGGGCGGGGTCGGGATGCCGGGCGGCGAGGGTGTGGCATATTCGCCCAGTTCGCCGCTGATGTCCGCGATGATGCCGTCGAACGGCGCGCGCAACACCATGCGGCGCAGGCCGGCCTGTGCCACGGAAATGCGCGAACGCGCCTGTTCGGTCTCGCTGCGCGCCGCCGTGCAGGAGGCCTGCTTGGCCTTCGCGTTGGCCTCGGCGCGTTCCAGCCCCTCGGGGGAAATGAAGCCGCGCCCGCGCAATTGGCGCGCCCGCACCGCTTCCCTGCTGCTCAGATCCGCGATGGCGCACACTTCCTCGACGCGCGTGACGGCAGTGTTGAGCTGCTGCTCCGCCAGTCGCGCCTGCGCCTGCAAGTCGTCGTTCCACAGTTCCAGCAATATCTGGCCGGCCTTGACCCGCTCGCCCTTCTTCACCTGCAGGTGCGCGATCTGCCCGCCCGCCGGCGGTGCCAGCTTGGCGCGGCGGCAGGCCTTGACCGTTCCCGCGCGGGTGTTGCTCACCGTTGCTTCCACCGTGCCGCGCTCGACCCGGGCCAGCTGCACGCGCACCGGTTCTGGACGGGTGAAATACCAGGCCGCTGCTGCCAGCAACAGCAGCATCGCAAGATACGGGAGATATTTCAGAAAGAGGTTCTGTTCACGCTGCCGGGACAATGTCATGCAAATTCCCCAAGTGCTGGGTCAGCAGTGCTGACAGGGAATCAGGGCGCATCCGACCCTGACAAGATGGTGCGGAGAGAGGAATCACATTCAACCTCAGCAACCGCATTGCTATTTACTATTTTGATTTCACTAATTTAATATACCGTCAAATATACCGTTAATCGCCAAGGTTGAGGCATCGGCATTATAACAATTTGGCGATTCTTTAAGCGGCATGGCGCAACTCATAATCCGCTATCAGCACATCCGCTGGCAACTTGAGACCTTCCGATGTACATCATCCCCCGGTTGTAATGCACCGCCACGATTTTCGACTTTACTCATTCGCTTTCATCTGCCGGATAATTTCGCCGCTGGTGCATACAGTGGAAAATGGTGCAATCACCGGTGCGGCTGTGGCGTACAAAAATCAGCGTAAAAGGCACGCGATGTCCGACCGGGAGTTCGCGTGTGCCAGCGACAACGCCGAGTCGGCCAGACACAGCAATAGGCGATGCGATCAGAGAGTGTGCCGATTCTTCAATGACCTTGCGCATCCGCTTGGCTGCGACGGGGTTGCGCTTGGCATACCAGGCGAGAGACTCTGCCAGTTCGGCGATTGCTTCGGGATGCCAATCAAGCCGCTTTCTTTTCATTCCGGGCATGACGTTCGATCAAGTTATCGAGCTGCTGCATGGCATCTTCGTGCGGGACACGCTCAACGCTTTGCATGCGTACTCTAACTGCCTTGATCGCATATTCGGTTGCATCAAAACCATCGCGCAACACATGTTTTAGAATATCTTTAGGTGTGCGCCCCGCCTCATGGGCGAGCTTTTCCAAACGACGGGTATCAGCTTGGGATAGGGTCAAAGTATCCATGATGTCCTCCATAACGGGGGTAAGTATAGCGCAGCGACACCATTTTTTGCGTTGGGCTAAATTTCCTCAGATAAACAAGCAATGCAAACCGGCACAGCCGACCGCGCAGCAAAAGGCGAAGGGGCGGCGCAACACCAGCCCCGTTTTGCTGCCCCTCGACGAAGGAGATGGAAGCTGACTTTGACTTGTGTGGCGGCATTTACCCGATCAGGGCGCAAGACATAACGGCCTCTTATGCGACCGGGAGGCGCGCAAGCGGTGCGCAGCACTTGCATAAGCCCCCGTTATGTTGGATGCCGCCACACACCAACAACCGGTGCAGCCGACAATGCCTTGCCGGAAAGATGTGAGTGAATCGCCCCCGAATTAGTAGACACCTTTCAGCCTAAAATCAGGGCTACAAAGGAGGTGTTTATGAGCAGCAAGCGTTATCCAGAAGAATTCAAGATCGAGGCAGTCAA